>CANQKL010000100.1 GCA_947624455.1 uncultured Clostridia bacterium | reverse complement strand
GCTGTTATGGATACGAATACTGCCGCCGCCCAGCTCGACGCCGTTGAGGACTATGTCGTAAGCCTTGGCCCTGACCGCGCCGGGGTCGGTGTCTAACAGCTCTATGTCCTCGTCCTTGGGGCAGGTGAAGGGGTGGTGCATGGCTACGAACCGGCCCTCCTCCTCGCTGTACTCAAGGAGGGGAAAGTCAGTTACCCAAAGGAGGTTGAACTTCGACTTATCAATGAGGCCGAAGCGCTCCGCCAGCTCACAGCGCAAAGCTCCCAGCGCGGCATAAACGACGCTGTCCTTATCGGCTACAATGAGAACCGTATCTCCGGCGGAGGCCCCCATTTTATCGGCGATGGAACGAAGCTCCTCCTGAGAGAAGAACTTCACGATGGAACCTTTTATCTCCTCCTCGCCCACTATGAGCCAGGCCAGGCCCTTGGCCCGGTAGGTCTTGACAAACTCCGCCAGGGAGTCCAAGGTCTTTCTGGTGAGCTTGTCGGAGAGGCCCTTGGCGTTTATTGCCCGGACGCTGCAGCCCTCCCGCTCCGCCACAGAGGCAAAGGCCGTAAAGGCGCAGCCCTTGAAGCTTTCGGTCAAATCCACCAGCTCCAGGCCGAAGCGGGTGTCGGGCTTATCGCTGCCATAGCGATCCATGGCCTCCTTATACGGCAGGCGGGGCAGGGGAAGCTGAACGTCCACGTCCAGTATCTCCTTGAACACCGTCTTGATAAAGCCCTCGTTGACGGCCATAACGTCGTCCTCCTCCACAAAGGACATCTCCAGGTCAAGCTGGGTGAACTCCGGCTGACGGTCAGCCCGCAGATCCTCGTCCCGGAAGCACTTGGCTATCTGGAAATAACGGTCCATGCCCGCCAGCATCAAAAGCTGCTTGTAGAGCTGCGGCGACTGGGGCAGGGCAAAGAAATGGCCGGGATATATCCGACTGGGAACCAGGTAATCTCTGGCTCCTTCGGGCGTGGATTTACAGAGGATAGGAGTTTCCACCTCCAAAAAGCCGTTTTCGTCATAGTATTTCCGGGCTATCTGGGTTATGCGGTGGCGAGTCTCAAGGGTGCGCTGCATTTCCGGTCTGCGAAGATCCAGATACCTGTATTTAAGGCGCAGCTCCTCGCCCGCCTTAACGTCATCCTGGATCACAAAGGGCGGAACGTCGCTCCTCGACAGGAGCCTCAGTTCGGTTGCCTCAACCTCCACCTCGCCGGTGGGGATGTTTTTGTTGACGCTCTCTCTCGGTCTTACGCGGCCCTCAACGGCTATGACATATTCGCTTTTTAGCTCGGCGGCCTTTTCAAAGAGGCTGGGATTTTCCGGCGAAAACACAAGCTGGCTTATGCCGCTGCGGTCACGGATGTCCACAAAAATCAGTCCGCCCATGTTCCTGGCCCTTGACACCCAGCCGGAAAGGCGCACCGTCTGACCGGAGTCGCCGCTCCGGAGCTGACCGCACATATGAGTTCTTTTCATTCCCTTAATGGTTTCCATATATATTCCTCCTGATGTAAATTATCGCTATTCGCTTATGGCGCGGGCCACATCGTCCCAGGCTTCGGTCGGCATAGGCTGTTCCGCTCCGGTCTTAAGATCCGTCAGTCTGATCCCGTCCTCGCCGGTTATCACCAGCCACCGGGCGCCGCAGTCCTTGGCCGCCTTGATCTGAGCCTTTAGGCCCAGGCCCATAAGATCCCGTTCGGCATAGACGCCCAATCCCCTGAGCCGCGCCGCGCCGCGGCTGGCCCGGGAGGGCGCGTCCGAAGCCACGTAGACCAAGGGTTTCTCCGGCGGTATCTCTTCCATGCCGCTCTCGCGCATGGCAATGATAGCCCTTTCCTCGCCTATGGCAAAGCCGACGGCGGGAATGTTGGGGCCGCCCAACCTGGCGCAAAGGCCGTCGTACCGTCCGCCGCCGCAGACGGTGCCGTTGGCCCCGCCCTCGCCCGCCTTGAACTCAAACACCGTCCGTTCATAGTAATCCAGGCCCCGGATCAGGTGATTTTTCTCGTTATACGGTATTCCCACCGCGTCCAGACTGGCCTTGACCCCCTCGTAGTGATCCCGGCAGTCGTCGCAGAGGAAGTCCGCCAGCTTTGGGGCTTTTTTGGCCACCTCTCGGCAGGAAGGGTTTTTGCAGTCCATTACCCGCAGCGGGCTGCGGCCCATGCGGCTGACGCAGGTCGAACACAGCTCTCCGCTGTTGGCGTGGGGCAGCAGGTAACGCACCAGGGCGTTGATATAGCTGGTGCGGCAGCTCTGGCAGCCAAGAGAGTTGATGTTCAGGGTCAAATCCCTAATACCCATGGCTCTCAGGGCGGTATAGGCCAGAGTTATCACCTCGCTGTCGGCCTGGGGCAGCAGGCTGCCGTAGCACTCAGCCCCGATCTGGTGAAATTCTCTCAGCCTGCCCTCGGCGGGATTTTCCTGTCTGTAACAGGTTATTTTATAGCTCAGCTTGAGAGGCAGGTCTTTAGTTAGGTCATGCTCGATGATCGTCCTCGCCAGCGCGGCGGTACCCTCCGGTCTGAGGGCCAGCCGTTCGCCGTGCTTGTCGGTGAAGGTGTACATTTCCTTTTCAACTATGTCCGTTACGGGGCCGACTCCGCGCTCAAAAAGCTCACTGTATTCAAACACGGGAGTGTGGGCCTCATGATAACCGTAGCACCGGCAATGCTCCATGAACACCGACTCCACGAACCGTTTCATCCTTATTTCCCCGGGGAGGCCGTCCTGTGTGCCCCGAGGCGCAAAAATCCGCGACGAAGCCACTGTGGCTTCACTCCTCTCACTAAGGCGACTCCGTACAAGTCCGCCGAGGGGCTTTGCGCGGTATTGCCTTAAATATACTATTTTTATATTATACTATTTTTTGCCCCTTGTTGTCAAGATTTTTGCACAAAAAAAGACAGGCCATGTGTTAATTTTTTGTAAAAAAAGGGAGGCGTCAGCCTCCCAAACTACTATCAAACGGTTTTCAAGAATTTATCTCCGATTCTTCAGCTCGGCGTAGATATCCTCCATGGTCATGCCCCGCTCGGCTATCATTACTATAAGGTGATACAGCAAGTCGGAGGTCTCAAGGGCGATCTCCGAAGGCTCCTCGTTTTTGGCCGCGATTATAGTCTCGCTGCACTCCTCGCCCACCTTTTTGAGTATCTTGTCGATGCCGGTGTCCAGCAGGTAGTTGGTATAGCTGCCCTCCTTGGGATTTTCCATCCTGTCCCTTACAACGGCGTAGACCTCGTCCAGTATGGAGGATGAAGCCGGAGCCTCGTAATCCCTAAGCTCCCCGTCCTCTCCGATCTTGCGGAAAAAGCAGGAGGGCTTGCCAGTGTGACAGGCGGGGCCGGTCTGGCGCACCTTCACCACAAGGGCGTCGGCGTCGCAGTCCACAAGTATCTCCTCCACATCCTGAAAATGACCGCTGGTCTCGCCCTTGTTCCAGAGCTTTTGGCGGCTGCGGCTGTAAAACCAGGTTCGGCCGGTCTCCATGGTCTTTTCCAAGGACTCCCGGTTCATATACGCGACCATCAGCACCCTGCCGTCGGCGGCGTCCTGGATCACGGCGGGCATAAGGCCCTTTTCATCAAATTTTATTTCGTCAATGAACATAGCTATTTACCCCATTTATCCACAATTTCTTCAAGTTTTAAATCTCCCGTGTACAAGGCCCGACCGACGATAACTCCCTCCACGCCGGTTCCGGCGAGAGCTTCCAGATCAGCCGCCGAACCCACGCCGCCGCTGGCAATGACCAGCATACCTGTGCGGCGTACCATTTCCTCCATAGCGGCCACATTTGGCCCGGCCAAGGTCCCGTCGGTGGCTATGTCGGTGTAAATTACGGTTTCGACGCCCAGCCCTTTCATCTCAAGGGCGAAATCCACCGCCGGCCGGCCGCTGACCTCTATCCACCCGTCAGTGGCCACAAAGCCGTCCTTAGCGTCTATGCCCACGGCTATCCTGGAGCCAAAGCGTTCCACTGCGGCCCGAACCATAGCCGGATCCTTGACCGCCGCCGTTCCGATTATCATGCGGCTGACCCCTATGGCCGCCACGGCCTCCGCATCCTCAAGGGTGCGGATACCGCCCCCCTGCTGGACAGGGACGCTGACCCGGCGGCATATTTCAGCCACGGCCCGGCGGTTTTCGCCGCCGCCGCTGCGCGCGCCGTCAAGATCCACCACATGGATGAAATCCGCTCCGGCTTTCTCCCATCTTTCAGCCATATCGGCGGGAGAGGAGCCGTAGACCGTCTCCCTGGCGTAATCCCCTTTCAGCAGGCGGACGCAGTTGCCGCCCCTGATGTCAATGGCGGGATATATCCTCATCAAAATTCTCCTCCTAGCTAAGTTGTCAAAAGTCCGGCGAGCGCCGGACTTTTGACGATCTGCTTCTCAGCCTTTGAATAAAAAGTCACCTATTGCCGCCTCAAATCTGGCGGATTCCTGCTCGGACATATCGTCCGCGAAAACCCGCAGAGTTATGGGACGGGACAGATCCAAAGAAAAGATGCCCATAATACTTTTGGCGTCTACAACGTACCTGCCGCTGACAAGGTCCACATCGAACTCAAAATCGTTGATGGCGTTGACGAAATTCTTCACGTCGATGATGGTCTTTAAAAAAATCTCGTAGCTTTTCATGCATTACCTCCATTGCTGCTGCCCTCGCTGTCAATAAACTCAAAATTGTCAAGTGTGCTTCTCAGGTTTCGTCTTATGGCCTCGAGATACTCGCACCGGAGTACGGACTGTTCATCCGCCCACTGGAAGTCAGGCCCTGAGCTTTGCTCTTGCTGGCAAGGAAATTGATCCTGGCTTGCTCCATGTTTTCCTCCTTATGTAGCGCCATCATTTAGATTATACTACAAAATTTGAAAAAAGCAACTATTGTAATGTAAATTTAACAATATTGGTGTAGAATATTTACATTGAAAGGTGTGATAAAATGGATTTCAGGGGCCATTTGATGGTTATTGATATGGACGGCACGTTTTTGGACAGCAAACGGGGCGTTCCTCCGGCGAACCGGGCCGCGCTAAATCAGTGGCGGGCCATGGGAGGAGAGGTCTGCATAGCCAGCGGCCGCAGCGCCGCCGGACTGGCGGGCATACAGCGGGAGCTGGGGCTGACTCTGCCCCTTATCTGCGGCAACGGCAGCGGCATTTACGACTGCGAAAAAGGCGAACTGATATACAGCATAACTCTCCCCGAGGGCGGCCGCGAGCTGGCGGAGGCGGCGGACAGGCTGCTGCCGGAGACGGGTATAACCGTGTACAAGGACGCCAAGGTGTACTTCTGCAAAGAAAACGCCGCCACAGTCCGCAACATGACCAACGAGCGACTGCCCCACCTGACCGCCGACTGGCGAACCTTGCCCTATCCCTGGGAAAAGATACTGTTTTCCCAGGAGCCTGAGTACACCGGGGCAGTTCAGGAGCTTATGGAAAGGATCGCCGACCGAAGGGCGTTCCGGCTGCTGAAAAGCGCACCGGTGTATTTTGAAGTTCTGAATCCCCTTGCCAGCAAGGGACAGGCCCTGAGGGAATACTGCGCCCGGTTGGGCTTTGAGCTGTCAAAGACCGTGGCCGTGGGCGACAACGAAAACGACGTTTCCATGCTGGAGATTGTCGGCTACCCATTTACCGTGGCCAACTGCACCCCTCCCGCCCGGGCCGCCGCAAGATGGGTCGTCGGAGACAACGACAGCGGCTGCTTGGCCGACGTGGTCAGGATAATGAGTGAAGAAGTGAAAAAGGGCCTGTAAAAAACTCACTATGTAATTTGGAGGCACGGGGGCTGTCCAAAAAAATCGTGCAGAACAGCGTCGGAACAATGGCTTGCGCCGCTGTTCCTCCTTTTCCCCACAAACAACTTCGTTGTTTGTGGGGCGTTGGCACATAAAACTCGCAAAAGGTTGTTAGTGAGCCAAAGCCGCAGCGAGGGCCGTTTTAGGCCCGAAGCAGGCGACGCGAACGTGACCTTTTGCGAAAAGGAGGAGCAAGCCCTCACGCGACGACATTTTTTCGCAAGAAAAAGTGTCGGAGCAAAGACAGGCTTTGCTCCGACGCTGACGAGCGGTGATTTTCGTTCGTAGTTCAAGGGCATAAAATAAAAAGAAAATCCGTCTTTTTCTTGAAAAAGGCGGATTCAGACTGTCGAAGAAGCCATCTCAGCGTAAGCAGGGATGGCTTCCTCACACATAATTTCATACATTTTTAAACATAG
>CANQKL010000099.1 GCA_947624455.1 uncultured Clostridia bacterium | reverse complement strand
GGTCGATGCACAGGGAGTAAAGAGCGCTTTTTAGCTGGTAGTCGCAGCCAGAGGAACGAATAGCGGAGCTGAGTTTGCGCAGCCCCTCGACGGTTCCCGTATCTACCTCGACGCCGCCCAGCCAAAAGTCCAAAACCGCCGCCGTCATTGCTTCCGGCCCAGAGAAAACCTTTTCCGGACAGAAATCCTCCAGCACCGTGGCATTGTCGGGGAAGCAGGCTCGGGTGATGAGGCTCTTGCCATCGTCGTTAAGACGGAAAAACGGCAGCAGCGCCTCCGGCACAGGATTGACGTCGTTCCACAGCCGCTCCATAAACTCCGTGTCCTCCCGGACTTTGTCGGCGTTTATAAAATTCGCGAGGCAATGCTCTTTGTTGAAATACAGGACAAAGAGGTAAAAAAGGTCATATCTGCGTCCAGGAGCATTGATGAATTCTATCCTTTTCAAGGCCATGGCCTCCCGTCACTTGATCTTTGAGAGCAACAGCTCTTTGATTTTTCCATCTTTGGAGCAGAAGTTCCCGGCCTTTGGAGACAGGAGGATAACGCCGTTTTCAAGGGCGGCGGCTTTTAGTCCCAGCGCCGACACGGGCGTATCATTGTCGCAGCCCAGCAGAACCTTCGCGGCTTTGGCGGGAATATAGATTTCGCCGTCCTTTTCGTAGGGGGCTGGGAGCTTCCGCAATTCCCCAACGCCGGGGTAGTAGCTTTCGCAGCCGGGCTTCAAGGCCATTTTGCCCCACATGAACCGCCGGAGATAGGCCTCGTTGGCGGGAGAACCGCCGACAAACCTTGCCGCCTCGCACATGGCGAGGAGGAAGGCTCCCACGCCGAAATTCACTGTGCAGTCCCGAGGGGTGGCCTGAGTGGCATTGGAGCCAATAGGCTGAACATAGCCCACCTTTCCGTCGGGTTGAAGGGCAATGCGGGATAGATAATTTAAAGCTCTTTCAGCGGTTGGGAGGTAGGCGGCCTCGTCCAGCAATCCGTAATTTATGCCCCAAAACAGGCCGTAGGTGAAAAAGCCCGTGCCGCTCGTTTCATAGCCCTGGGGATTGTCCGCGCTGAGAGGGTAGTCCGCCAGCATTGACTGGGTCCAGAAGCCGTTGCCCATGCCGTCGGTTTTCTGACTGGCAGCCACGGCGGGAGCCATCTCCATATACGTGCGCTTGAAATAGTCGTAATGCTCATAGTCCTCGGGCATTTCCGCAAGCACCTTGGCAAGTCCTGCGAATACCCAGCCGTCGCCCCTGGCCCAAAAATTTTTTATGGAATTTATCTCACTGCCAACATAGCTGGCGTCGCGGTAGAACAGGTGGCGCGTCTCTCCGCCTACGGGTACAGGGATCCCGTCCTCTCCGTCATACATAAGCTCCTTGGCATACCTGAAAAAGCGGTAAAGAGCGTCAAGATACTTTTTGTCGCCAAAGGTCAGGAACAGCTTTATGTAAACCGGCATCACCATATACAGGGAGTCGGCCGACCACCAATACCCGTTTTCACCGGTGGATAGCTGGTAGTCGCAGACGTATTTTGCCCGCTGAATCTTTTGGGGATCAGGGTCGAGGGCGTAAAGGTCCAGATAGGTCTGAAAGCAGGTCTGCCAATCGCCGAACAGGGCCGCTTTGGAACCGGCGTCTTGACTGTAGCCAAAGGTCCACTCCTGTGGAGCCGACCGCGTGGGGTGTCCCCACCAGCCGTTGGCCTGAGCCCAGGTCTCGGAATAGCGGCGGTAAGCCTCGTCCTCCAGCGTAAAGTAGGCTTCCATATTGCCGGTGTGGTAGGCCGCCGTGTCCCAAAAGGGGATAGGCACCCCGTTTGTCTCCTGAGTTGGGGAAACGTTTGACTGCCAATATCCGTTGGCGCGGCGAATATTTTCTATTATCTCATTATAACTCAGCATGGTCTGATGTCCTTTCGCAGTTATTACTTATATTATATCAGCAGAGTGAGATAAAAGTCAATAAGCTGGAGAGTTTTTTTGTAAAATACTCAAAAAATGTTGATTTTTTCCATGACCTATGGTAAAATATTGTGTGAAATTGAGTGCTTAAAGGTGATAAAATGAAAATCAGGACGATTTGCCTGGTCGCCGCGCTGTCGCTTTTGCTTTGCGCTACAGCGTCGGCGGATTATCTGCAAACCGCTGACGAGGCTTTGGCCGATGGCGTTACACAGGCGGAGGAAATGCGGGATTTCGTTTACGCCAGCGGAGCCGCCCAGGATCCGTTGATGGAAATGCGGCGGCTCTATATTTGGGATTACTATTTGAATATTGAAAGAGAAAAACTTGGCCTTGAGCAGGGAATATATAAATTTGTTTATGACGAGATGAACAAAGACGGTCAGTTGGATCACCTTTCCGATTACGCCTATACCCGCGCTATGGAGGCAAACGTTCTGGCGGGGGAGCTGGCCCGGGACAAAAATTATACGGATCAGATATTGAGCGGCGGCGCGGCCAATGAAAAGGCTGACCGCATGGCGCAGTCCCTGCCGGTTAAGGAGAGTAAGGACAGGTCTTACGTCTTATTTTGGGCGGCGGCCATGGCGGTGATGGCGGCGCTTACGGCTTTTTTGATGTGCCGCTTGTCAAGGCTGGCCCGGCGGGGCATAGGCGGAATGGCAATGAGAGATCTGCGGCGCAGCCTTTTGAAAGGACGCTGGATAATACTTTCCGCAGCGGTGGTTTTTGCCGTATTGGCGGGGCTGCTGTTCATGCCAAAGGAAGTCGCCAAATATCAGCCTTTACCCGCCGCCGACGGCGAATACGCTGTGGCGGTGGAGGAACTCATGGAATACTGCGACCGCCTGGCGGAGCAGGATCCCGACCTGGCGGATAAGCTAAGAAACGTAAAGCGATATCAGCTATCGTCAGCCATGGGTGAGATACTTAACTTCCGCGTAGAGAAAAATCCCGGCGACGCGGTCGATTATTACAAGGCCCGAGCCGAAAAACACAGGGGTGAGAGCCTGTCGCTCAATACCGCCGGATGGCAGTCATACACCAGCGCGATGACCGGCCCAAAAGAGCGTTACTATGACCAGATCATGAACTATATCGGGCAGGCTTTGGATGCGCAGCTCAAGAACCTTGATGCGGACTATTGCGACAATATGGCAAAATTATTGATGGAAAGCGGCGGTAAGACTGACAAGGATGCCGCTAGCCGCGTTGAAGCTTTGATAGCCTCGGCTAAATCCAGGCTTCAAGCTATGACGGCCCCCGCCAGCTCTGGCTCCGGGCGGCCTTTGGCAGCGGCGATGGCTGGCTTCGCTCTGGGCGCGGCAGCGGCGGCAGCGGCTGTCGCGGCCTTTGAAATGATAAGATTGGCCCTTTTGCGTAGAAAACAGCGGCTTAGAACGGCGGCTTCGGCAAGCGGATCCGCCGTTGAACAGGTAAATTTTCGAGGCTGATATGGACGGGAAAAGGTATCGTATACTGGATGATATTAGAGGCGCCGCTGTCCTGAGCATGATAGCGTACCATTTTGTCTGGGATCTGGTATATATCGCGGGCATAGATATGGGATGGTATAGGGGTATAGCAGGGATTCTCTGGCAGCGAAGCATATGCTGCGCCTTCATAGTGTTGTCAGGCTTTTGCTGGCGGCTGGGGCGGCGGAAGCTGCGGCGAGGGCTGACGGTTTTTGCCGCTGGCGGCGTTGTGACCGCGGCCACCTTGATAGCCATGCCGGAAAATGCGGTGATTTGTGGAATACTGACGCTGCTTGGCAGCTGTATGCTGCTTATGATACCTATGGACAGGTCGCTGCGCCGTGTTCCGGCCCCGGTCGGCTTCTCAGTCTGTCTCATACTCTACATGGTTATGGAGAACGCTTGGCAGGGAAAGATATTGCGCGGTTTAGTTCGGCTGCCAGAATTTCTGTACAGGAACCTGTTTACGGCTTTTCTGGGCTTTCCTGATAAAAGCTTCTTTTCGACGGATTATTTTCCGCTCATTCCGTGGGCATTTCTGTTTGTCGCGGGATATTATTTATATGAGATGTTCAGAAAACAGGACTGGCTCCGTCTCCTGGAACATAGGGGCCTGCCGCCGCTGGAATGGGTGGGCCGTAATGCCCTGATAATATATCTGCTGCATCAGCCGCTGCTGATGTTGGGCCTTGGCCTTTTTAAGATAATATAAGAACCGTCAGGGCTGCGCTCTGACGGTTCCTATATTATGTTTATTATGTTATTCGGCCGCGCTCATGATAGGCTCAAGAGTTGCCTTATCCCAGACAAAAGCCTTTGCGCTTGCGCCTTCGGGAGCCTCAATGGCGAGGCTGGCGGCAAGTCCGTCCACGTCCGCCAGCTTTACGGCCTTGAGGCCGCCGTCCTCGTACAGGGCCAGGATTAGCCACGAACCAGGCTTTTCAGCTGTGAGGCTTAATGCGGCCGTGACTGTGGAGCCTTCGCGGACAAGGGTCAGGCTGTCAACGGCGGGGGCAGTATTCCGGTAATAGCCGACAGCGTCGGAGGAACCGGCCATGTCGGTCACATTTTCAAAGCTTACCAGCTCATATTCGCCTATGGCTTCAGGAAATGTTACCCCGCTGTAAGCCGAAGGAACGTCCAGCGTTTCGGCGGCCTTGATCTCCCTGCCGGTGTCGATATCAATGTATTTTTTCATAGGAGTCCGAGCCAGCCGGGCAATCTCACCGGCCGAAATAGCCGTGTCATATATGCGGAAATCGGCGATTTTTGCATTGATGTCGGGGTTTGCGGAGGCATTTTCGTTAAATGTATACCAGCTTGTACGGCCGATAAAGCTGCCGTTGGGGTTGAAGTAATCCTCGATGAGGTTGGGGGCGTAGCCGGAATATTGGGCGGTTTTTGCCTGGATCCCGTCTATATAAAGAGTAAGGGTATTATTTTTATAGCTGGCCGCAATATGCGCCCATTTGCCGACAGACAGTTTACTGCCTTCGGCGGAATAAGTTATTTCAGCGCTGGTTTTTATTCCTGAAGAGGTTTTTTCAGTGTTGGCGAGGGCAAAAACACTGGCCCTCTGATGGCGGCATATATCGAAAAGGCGGCTGCCATTGACTGCGCTATTCATGTTTACCCATGCCGTGACGGTATACTCATTCATGTGCTTGGTCAGTCCGACGGGCAGCTTGATAACGTTCCCGGGGGTAAGGTTCGCCGCTCCGCCGCCGACCGCTGGACTGCCAACGGCTTCGCCGTCAAGGCCGCTGCCGGAAACGTCCGTTAAGCCGTCGGTATCGGTAAAGGTGTAACGCAGCAGGGGAGAGGCGACCGCAAAGTCAACGTTTTCCTCCGCGTCGGTGAGAGTATACTCGCCGAGGGCGGTTATTTCCGCCCGGAGCAGGCCGTCCCCGCCGGTCTCGCCGATAAGCTCTTCACCCTTGTACAGCCGCTGCTTTTTGCCGTCGGATTTTATGATAAGGGTCATTTCGCCGGTTATCTCGCCGCCAAGGGTGAGAACGTCGCCCTCTCTTTTTGCGGTGAATTTTGTACCGAGCGGCACATTGCCGTTACTGCCGGTGAGGGTATAATTCCCGTCTACGGCTCTGTACACGCCGGGGGTGTATTCCCGGTTCTTTTTCGCCAGCAGGTCAATGGCTTTGGCGTTAAAGTCCTCGCTGTCGCTAGTGGCGTTGTCAACCATAAGTATGGGCAAAAGCTCGCTCCATGCGTCGTAGTCCGGGTCGGTAAGGATTTTTATGTTGTTGGCGTTGGCGTCGTTGATAAGGTTCAAGTTCGTTGTCTGAGCCTGCATGATACGGAGCTTATAAAAATATTTGTCGCTGTTTTTTTGCAGCTCGGCGATTTCCTCCGCCAGCTTGGCGCGCATATTGTTATAGCTGCTTTGACTAGTCCAGTTAGAACGGAGATATCCGTCCTCGTCGCGGCGGTTGATAAAGCGGTTGTCGGCGTTGGCGCCTGTGACCTGACCGAAAAGGATTATGGCCGGTTGTGTGCCGTTATTTGTAAGGCTGCCGTAGGTCAGGGAGTTAACGCTGCCGTTAGTTGTATGTACATATTTGGCGATGCCGTCGGCGGTTAGCTTGCTCATGAGGTCTGTCCAGGACTGTGCGGTGGCCCCGCCATTACTGGACTGAATGTCGAACAGGCTCTGGAAGTCCAGCACGATAAGCTCGCCGGGGTGCTTTTCGGCCCACGCGGAGATTTTTCTCGCTATGTCGTCGGGGCCGGAAAATTTGTTCGAAATGCGTCCGTGAGTGGTGTAGAACTCCCCGTCGTCCTTATAGCGGGACAG
>CANQKL010000098.1 GCA_947624455.1 uncultured Clostridia bacterium | reverse complement strand
GTGCGGACGGCGTTAATATTGTGCCGCTTCATGAGCTTTGCGCTGACGAGCATTTCCTCATAGGTGGTAGCCCGGCCGTGGTCGGCGGTGAAGTCGTGACGGTTGACGCCCTTGAGCATTACAGGCACGCCGTTTATCTGCATAAGGCCGTCCTTTACGACAAAGGACCGAAGGCCCACGCGCAGGGAGACGAACTCGATTTTATCCCCGTCGCGCAGGGTGAGAACAAGAGTGTACAGATCGGGCTTTTCCGCGCTCCACAGCCTGGGCGCGTCAACGACCGCCTTAAGGTTGAGTTTTTCAGTCTCCTCGCCGGAGAGGTCAAGGCTCGTTTTTGCCGGGGCTTTCAGTATCGGCTCGCCGTCGAAATAGAGCTGTGCGCTGACGCTGACCCTGTCGTTCGTGAAGTCGTAATTTCTCAATACCACGTCCACGTCCACAGTCGCGGAGGAAAAATCGCCGTTAAGCGCGGGCTTGGCGAACACGTCGTAGATATGTACCGGGCTTTGAAGCTCCAAATATACTTCGCGGAAGATGCCGCTAAGCCGCCAAAAATCCTGATCCTCCAGCCAGCTTGCGTCGCTCCAGCGGAAAACCTGCACCGCCAGACGGTTTTCGCCCTCCACAAGATAAGGGGTGACGTCAAACTCCGCCGGTGTGAAGCTGTCCTGGCTGAAGCCCAGGAAATCGCCGTTTACCCAGACATAGAAGGCGCTTTCCACCGCGCCGAAATGGAGGGTCACCGGGCCGGAATGTCCGCTCACATCGAAGCTCCGCACATAACAGCCCACCGGGTTGTAGCCCGAGGGGGCGTAGGGCGGACGGAGCTTGGGTTCCTTCAAGGCCCAGGGGTATGTGGCGTTGGTGTACTGAGGATAGTCCCAGCCCTGAAGCTGCCAGTGGCCGGGAACGGTTATGTCTCGCCAACCGCTTACGTCATAGTCGGCCCTATAAAAATCAGCGGGAGCGGAGGCGTAATTTTCCGCGAAGCAAAACTTCCACTGTCCGTTGAGAGAGATCTTTCTGCCGGAAGCGTCCCTGTCCCCGGCAAGAGCCGCGCTCAGCTCGTCATAGGGCGTCAGGGTCGCCCTCGCGGGCAGCCGGTTCAGTTCAAATATCTCGGGGTTGTTGTTCCATTCGGGATAGCCGTTTTTTGGCGGGGAATAGATGTACTTACTGTGAGTCATGTCAGTTTCCTTTCTGTTAATAAGCAGCGTTGCAAGGCTATGGAGGAACGCCGCGCAAGAGCCGTTATTTCAGCAGCTCCGCAACCACGTTATTGATCACCTTTCCGTCCGCCTTGCCCTTAAGCTCAGCCATAACGGTTTTCATTATGAGGCCCTTGTTTTTAGTGGAGATAACCTCGGCGAACTTAGTTGTCAGCAGCTCCTTCACCTCGTCGGCGCTGAGAAGCTTTGGGGCGTAAGCGGAAATATATTCCAGCCTCTGGCGGTACTCAGCCTTTAGCTCGGCCCGTTCGTCGGGGCAGGTGTCCACCTGTTCGGTGACGGTCTTTATCTCCTTAAGGATCACCCGGTCAACCAGTTCCTCGGGAATGTTGTCGCGGCAGCCCTCGTCGATGGCCGCCTTTTTCACCGCGGCGATAAGAGAGGATACCGCGTCCTTTTTAGGCTTATCCTTAGCCTTCATAGCGGCTACCATATCCGCCTGCAAGGTTTTTATGTCCATGGGAATTCTCCTTTCAAGTTTTCATTTTAATCCATGGTAATTATATCACAAGCGTCTTTTAAAAGCAACCTAATTTTTAAAAAATTTACAAAACCCGGCTGAAAATATTTTTCGCCGAAATTGCCGTCACTTCCCGAATGGCGCCATTTTTCCCGGAGCAGTACAGTCTAATACGTGGATGAAAAAAACTAATAACTCGCCATGTAACTTGGAAGCACGGGGCTGTCCAAAAAAATCGTGCAGAACAAACGAAAATCAGCTCTCGCAGGCGACAGGCGAAGCCTGCCGCCGAGAAAGCCCTCCCGACGGCGTACACAGGTACGCCGAGTGGTGATTTTCGTTCGTAGTTCAAGGGCATAGGAACAAAGAAAATCCGTCTTTTTCAAGAAAAAGACGGATTTTCCACATCAATTCACAGTTTTGATTTTATTGCCGTGTTTATCAATACATAAATTTACCTTAATTAATGACTTTCAGCCCTTGAACGGTCTGCGCCATTTTTTTACAGCCCCATACTTATTATTTTCAGCAATTATCTTCTGAGCGACATTGGCGGGAGCTTCCTCATAGCGGACAAACTCAAAGGTGAAGCTGCCTCGGCCCTGAGTCATCGAGCGCAGATCCGTGGCGTAGTGGTCCATCTCTCCCAAGGGAACCTCGGCAACTACCTTGCCCCTGCCGCCGCCGGTGGGAGACATATCCAAAATACGGCCCCGCCGCTTATTTACATCTCCGGTCACGTCGCCCATCTGGCTCTCCGGCACGGAAACCTCCAGCCTACCCACAGGTTCGAGAAGCACTGGGCCAGCCTTGGGCAGGCCCTCCTTATAGGCGGCAGCCGCGGCCAGCTTGAATGCCATTTCGCTGGAATCCACAGGATGATAGCTGCCGTCAACCAGCACCGCCTTGAGACCAACTACCGGATAACCCGCCAGCACGCCCTTGGTAATGCACTCCCGCAAGCCCTTTTCAACGGCCGGGAAGTAGTTTTTGGGTACGGCGCCGCCGAATACGCTCTCCTCAAAGATGAGATCAGTTCCGTCGTGAGGCGAGAACTCTATCCAAACGTCGCCGAACTGACCGTGACCGCCCGACTGCTTCTTATGGCGGCCCTGAACCTTCACGCTCTTACGTATCGTCTCACGGTAGGGAATGGTAGGCGACTTAAGGGTTATTCCCGCGCCGAACTTATTTTGCAGCTTTGAACAGATGACCTCCAGGTGCATATCGCCAAGGCCGCTGATTATGGTTTCCTTAGTCTCGTTGTTGGTCTCCACGGTGAAGGTGGGATCCTCCTCGCGCAGGCGAGCCAGGCCGGAATTTATCTTTTCCTCATCGCCCTTGCTCTTGGGTACAATAGCCATAGACAGGTTGGGCTTGGGCAGATTGATGCCGGAAAGGACGATCTTGGCGTTAGTCGTGCAGAGAGTGTCGCCGGTCTGAGTCTCAGCCAGCTTAGTCACCGCGCCGATATCTCCGGCCCGAAGCTCGGTGACCTCGATCTGCTTCTTGCCCCGGAGCATATATAGCTTTCCTATGCGCTCGTTACAGTCGCGGATGGGATTGTATACGACCGTGTCGGGGCGGACAACTCCGCTGTAAACACGGAAAATCGACATTTTGCCAACATAAGGGTCTGCCACGGTCTTAAATACCAGGGCGGACATGGGGTCGGTATTGAGACTGTTGACCTCCCAAGGTTCCCCGTCCTTTTCCGCAAGCTCGGGCGGACACTGAGTCGGAGTGGGCAGGTACTTGAGCATTGCGTCCATGAGGGAGCGCACGGCAAAAGTGGTGCCGGTGGAGAAGCCGCCGTATACTGGGGAAACAACGCCGCTGCGGACGGACTCCTTAAGTACGGAGCGCATCTCCTCATCGGTAATGGTATCGCCCTCAAGATAGCGTTCCAGCAGCTCCTCGCTGCTTTCGGCCACAGCCTCCACCAAAAACTCGTGGTACTCGTTGTATTCATCGGTCATGTCGTCGGGGATGGGGATCTCGGTTTCCACATCGTTATTTATCGTATATGCGCGGCCGCTGACCACGTTTACATAGCCCTTTATTTTTTTACCATCCTTTATAGGAATACGGAAGGGAGCCACGCTCTTGCCGAATCTTTCTTTCAACTGAGCAACGACCTTGCCAAAATCGGCGTACTCGTCGTCCATGTTGCTGACGAAAAACATCTTGGCCATGCCCTTTTGGGTCGCCATCTCAAACGCCTGCTCGGTACCCACCTGAACGCCGCTCTTAGCGTTTATCACAATGAGCGCGCTGCCGCACACACGGACGCCGCAGGCCGCGTCGCCCACGAAGTCGAAGTAACCGGGAGTATCGACCAAATTGACCTTGGTAAGACCTATTTTTTCGGTTTTCCACTCATATGGCTCCACAGTCAGATTTATAGATATCTTTCTTTTTATTTCCTCGGGATCGTAATCGGAGACGGTAGTGCCGTCGGCTATTTTGCCGAAGCGGTCGCTTACGCCGGCCTTGTTGAGTATAGCCTCCACAAGGCTTGTCTTACCGCTGCCGCCGTGACCCATTACGCAGATATTGCGGATGTTTTCCGCGCTAAATATGTTCATTTTCCTTTGTCCTCCTTATTTAGTGGGGTCTGTATTTATATCTACACTATAATATTATACTATAATTTTCTGCCAAATAACACCCATAAACTTTCACAATTTTTTGTGCAATTTGTATGCAACATTACCAAAAGCCTTTTTTTAGGGGAAAAAGAGGGAGAAAAAATTGAGATAATCCCTTGACTTTTATGGCAGGCTATGGTACAATATAATACGTTGATGCGCGATCGTAGCTCAGTTGGATAGAGCGTTGGACTCCGACTCCAAAGGCCAGAGGTTCGAATCCTCCCGGTCGCACCAGCACGTCGTCGCAAGCCTCACTTCGCTTGCGGCGGCTTTTTATGCTTCGCAAAAAGCCATCGCTTGGCTCGTTCGGCTGCTCCTCCTTATTCGCAAAAGGTCACGCCGCGCCGCGGCTATTCGGGCGGTTAAGCTGCCGATAGGTGGACGCGATCACGGCGGCGGAAATGAAAAAGGTCAATATATCCGATACCGGCATAGAGTACAAAACTCCGTCAAGGCCGAACCATACGGGAAGCAGGACGGCAAAGCCCACGCCGAAAATAATTTCTCTCACCATGGACAGCATTGTTGACGCAGCCGCCCGGCCCATTGCCTGAAGGAAGATAAAGGCCGCCTTGTTTACGCAGGCGAGAATCATCATGCAAAGGTATATCCGAAAAGACTTCACCGCAAAATCGGTGTAATAAGCGCTTTCGTTGGCCGCGCCGAATATGGCGATGAGCTGACGGGGAAACAGTTCGACTACAAGCAGCGCGACCGCCCCTACCGCCGCCTCGCAGATCAGCAGAAGGGTAAACAGCTTTTTCACTCTGTCCTTACGTCCGGCGCCCATGTTGAAGCCAACTATTGGTATGCAGCCCGCCGCCATGCCGACTACTACCGATATAACTATCTGGAAAAACTTCATAACTATCCCCACCACGGCCATGGGTATCTGGGCGTACTGGGCCTGAGAGAATATTGCGTGTTCGGCTCCGTACTTCCGTATCATGTTGTTGATAGCCGCCATCGCCGCCACAAGGGAGATCTGAGACAGAAAGCTGCATATCCCCAGGGGCAGTATCCTGCCAATAATACGGGGGTCGAGCTTGAAGCTCGATTTTGTGAGCTTCACCGTTTTTGTATGGAAAAGATACCACGCCGCCAGAGCAGCCGTTATGACTTGACCTACCACAGTGGCCACGGCCGCGCCCATCATTCCCCACTTGAAGCCGAAAATAAATATTGGGTCAAGCGCTATATTTGCCGCCGCGCCGACAAGGGTGGACGCCATGGCAAATCTGGGACTTCCGTCGGAGCGGATGACCGGATTCATGGCCTGACCGAACATATAAAAGGGTATGCCGAGAGTGATGTAAAAGAAATATTCCTTTGAATATTCAAATGTCTCACGGTTGACCGTACCGCCGAAAGCCGTAACTATAGCATTTTGGAATAAAAGGTAGATAACGCAGAGGACAATGCCGCCAAAGGCCGACAAAACCACGGAATTGCCCATGCTGGTCTCCGCGTCCCGCTGGTTCTGCCTGCCCAGGCTCAGACTTACAAAGGCGCAGCAGCCGTCGCCAACCATGACCGCTATGGCCAGCGCGATGACCGTCAGCGGGAATACCACGGTATTCGCCGCGTTGCCGTAGGAGCCTAAGTAGTCCGCGTTAGCAATAAATATCTGATCCACAATGTTGTAAAGGGCCGCCACGACCAGCGAGATAACGCAGGGTACGGCGTATTTTCGCATGAGCGCGCCGACCTTTTCCTCGGCGAGATAAGCGTTTGAATTTTCCATTTTTTCACCTCAACAAATTTTTTAAGAGCGATCTCCATGGGGTATCGCCAAAAATAAAACGGCGCGTAGATCCGATCTGGATTTACGCGCCGTCCGCTACACGATGTATATATTATAACACAATTTCTTCGGCTTTGCAAAGGGCAATTTCAACAAATAACCAGCCCGCCCGCGCCGATCCGATTTTAAGTTTTTTATAAATGGAGGCCGCTCTGTTCC
>CANQKL010000097.1 GCA_947624455.1 uncultured Clostridia bacterium | reverse complement strand
GCTCGTCGTCGGCCGCGCCGGAGAAAATTTTGTTGAAATCAGAGATGACCGCCCCGAGGCTGAGAGTTTCCTGAAAAAAGTTCTTACGGGTACACCAGACGTCTCCGCTCTCTACCGCCTTAAAGTCCGCCAGAAGCGAGTTTTTTTCCTTCAATTCCTCAAGACTTTCGACTCCGCCGCTGACCGAACCATTATATATTATCACGTCCGCCGCCCGGGCCTTGGAGTAAAACTCCTCCGGCTCCATGGTAACGGTGGAAAGGGCGTTGTCCTCGCCCGGCTCGGAAAGAATATTTTCGCCGCCGGCCAGCTTTATCATCTTTGAAAGGTAATCCCCTGATTTACGGGTGATTATCTTTCCGCCGCCGCTGATATAGAAGCAGACCACGGTCTTGCCGGTATCCTCATAGCCATCTGGAGCCTCAAGATAGGCGGCCTGCTCGTCAAAGAGTTTTTCCGCCGCCTCCCTTTCTCCCAACAGCTCGCCGTAGACCTTTATCCATTCGCTGCGGCCGAGGGGGTGGCTCTCATAGCTTGAGCGATCCACAAATACTGTTATGCCCAGCTCCTCCAGCTTTTCCAAGACCTCGGGAGCATGGCCTATCATGGTGGATTGGACAGACAAATCGCAGCCCTCCGAGAGCAGCAATTCATAGTCCGGCAGGCTGTACTTTCCGGCGTAGACCATATCCCCGCGCTCCATAGCCTCCCTTGCCCCGTCTATGTACCAGCCGTCGGCCTCCACAGACGAGAACCTTACCGCGCCAGTTCCGCCCAGAGCGTCAAAAAAGCCCATCGCCGCCGTGGCCGCCATATACACATTTTCCATTGGCTGACGGATGACCCTGATCTTCGGGTCAAGGCCGTCAGGCTCCATCCCTCCGTCAGGCACCACAAGATATCTGTCCACGCCGGACACAGTTATCAGGGAATATCCGCCCTCATACCGGTCAATGGAAAACTGCTTCGCATACCTTAGCTCGGCCTTTCCAAGGTAGGTCAAGCCCGGTATTTCTCCAGCCGTCTCCGGCAGGGTCTGCCGGGCGGCTTCCCTGCCGCAGCCGACGATGAGGATCGCCAACAAAGCGAGAATACATATCAGCTTACTTTTCATGTTTCCTCCTCTTTACCGCAATAATGGCGCACACTATCCCGATCGCCGCTCCTATGCAAATCGCGGCGGCGGCTCCGCCCCCCTCTTTTTTCAGGCTTTTGGAGTCAAAATACAAGGCGTACTCGATCATATGTGGCTCGCTCATGGCAACAGTCTCAGCCTTAACGGGAATCTCCCGGTCAAGCTCCGCTTCTATGATAAACAGAGAATTTCCGTCCTTATTTACGGGGTAATATTCCCGCCCCTCCACGTTCATGTAGTCGTAATACGGGCTGTCCCAACGTATCTGCGCCCAGATCTTCGCGTCCTTTTTAGTGAGTCGGGTGGGAGATTCCAGCTCCGCCCTTCCGCTACCTCCGGTCAGGGTCACTTCCACGCAATAGGTTCCGTCCTTGATCTCGTCCATAATAGTCTCCCTTCCGCCGCTTTACGTCGGCACAGATAACGGTTCGGCGTATGCTGTTTTACAACAAAAAATGCGCCTATGCCTCAAAAGCAAAGCGCACCAAAAACAGACGCACAGGGCTGCCCCACATACGTTTGAATCGTACTGCCAATTACTCGTGGCATTAGGGCCGAGGCCCCGCGTACTAACGGCTGGCAGGTCTCCTGGCTTATACATCATAGCCTATGAGGGCCTTCCCGACCACGAAGGATCAGTGACATATTCCTCTTGGCTCCGTAATTACAGTGACGAGTTCGTACAGGATTCGCACCTGTTTCCCTTTTCACCGGACCCCTTTCGCCGGGGAAGCCTCCCCCGGGAACGTCCGACACCCGCTGTCTATTAAATTCAAACATAATATAACATAAAATCCGCTCCTTGTCAAGAGCGAATTTTATATTATATCCTATTGTGGAGAACCAATTCAAAGTCCCCGCTTTGGATCGGCCTTTTTGCCGGTTATGGAGAAAATGACCCAGTTTGCGATCTCGGAGGCATGGTCGGCCATACGTTCAAAGTATTTGGCTGTCATGAGCAGGTCAAGAGCGTATTCCCCGTCCGCCGCTGAAGCGGCCAGACGGCTTATTATCTCAGTTTTTATTCGATCAAAATGACTGTCCACCACGTCGTCATAGGCAAGCACTAGCCTTGCGGCCTCAGTATCGCCCTTGACAAAGGCATTAATACTGTCTGTGACCATCTTTATCGCCGCCAGAGCCATATCGTGAATGTTCAGCTTGTCATGGGCGGGAGTTATATGTCCCATGGAAATGATTTCCGCTATGTCACCAGAATTCACGCCTATGCGCTCCATATCCGTCACCATTTTAAGGGCGGCTGAAATGACGCGCAGATCCCCGGCCACCGGTTGCTGACGGAGCAGCAGGCGCATACACAGGGCTTCCACATCCTTTCCCTTTTGCTCAATCCGGTTCACAAACTCAAAGACAGTCCCGGCCATCCCTTTATCAGCCCCCTCCAAAGCCTTTGCCGCAAGGGAAATGGCGTTCTCGCACAGTGCGCCGAGGTTCAGCAGTTCCTCGTGGAGCTGTTGAAGCTGCTCATCGAACTTAACCCTCATTATCCGAACCTCCCCGTTATATAGTCCTCTGTCCGCTTATCGCCGGGCTGTGAGAACAGCTTTTCCGTGTCGCCGTATTCTATCATCTCACCCAGCAGGAAGAAGGCCGTCTTGTCGGAAATGCGTACCGCCTGCTGCATATTGTGCGTCACAATGATGATCGTATATCTTTCCTTGAGGTTGACCGCCAGCTCCTCGATCTTTGAGGTCGATATTGGGTCAAGGGCGCTCGTAGGCTCATCCATGAGCAGGACGTTTGGCTCCACCGCCAAAGCCCGGGCGATACACAGTCTCTGCTGCTGTCCGCCGGAAAGTCCCAGAGCATTCTTTTTCAGCCGCTCCTTTACCTCATCCCAGATCGCCGCGTCTCTCAGTGACCGCTCCACTATGTCGTCCAGCTTGGCCTTGCCCCTTATGCCGTGGGTACGAGGGCCGTATGCTATGTTGTCGTATATGCTCATGGGGAAGGGGTTGGGTTTCTGGAAAACCATGCCCACCTCCTTGCGAAGCTGGTTGACGTCCACCGAGGGGGCATAAATATCGCTTCCGTTATAACGGATGTCGCCAGTTATCTTTACCTCCGGGATAAGGTCGTTCATGCGGTTGAGGCTCTTTAAAAATGTGGATTTGCCGCAGCCGGAGGGCCCTATCAGAGCGGTAATGCTCCTTTCGGGTATGTCCATACAGATATTTTTCAGGGCCTGGGACTGACCATACCAAAGGCACATATCCCTGACAGTGATTATATTCATAAACTTCTCCTTTTCTTAAACCAGGCTCCCACCGCCGCCGCCGTCAGATTGATGAGCAGGGTCATCACCATAAGTATGGCCCCTATGGCAAAGGCCACGCCGAACTCGCCCCGCTCCTTGGCATATACGTAAAGAGCCACGGTCAGCGTTGCCCCAGAGCTTCGGAGTCCCTCAAAAAAACCGTTTAACGCGTGCGCGTAGCCCGCCGTGAACAGCAGCGCCGCCGATTCGCCCAGGATGCGGCCAACAGCCAAAATACAGCCCGTAACGACCCCGTCCATGCAGCCGGGAAGCACTACCGTGCGAATGACCCGCCACTTACCGGCTCCAAGGCCAAACGCCCCCTCTCGGTAGCTCTGAGGCACGGTCTTAAGGCTTTCCTGCGTCGTGCGCATTACGGTGGGCAGGTTCATAATCACAAGAGTCAAAGCTCCGGCCAAAATGGATGTCTGCATATTGAGGAACTGGCAGAAGAACAGCATCCCCACCAAGCCGTAAATTATGGACGGTATTCCGGACAGAGTCTCGGCCGCATACTCTATCATTCTAACTACGCGCTTGTTTTTAGCGTACTCGTTTAGATACACCGCAGCCCCGGCTCCCAGGGGAATGACTGCCGCCAAGGCGGCAATAATGATGTACAGCGTGTTAAGTATATCCGGCAATATACCTATCGTTCCGGAAAGATAGCTGGGCTTAGAGCTAAGCAGCCGCCAGCTTATGCCGGGTATGCCCTTAACAAGCACGTAGATCAGAATGAAGGCCACCAGCGCGCAGGTCAGCAGGGCGCAGAACCACATCAGCGCACACATAAAGCCGATATATAGCTTACGTTTTATTGACATTATTGTTCTCCTTTACCACACACAGTCTCACTGTATCTCTACTCTTCCTTGCTTCTCTTTAAGAAAAAGTTAAGCGCCCCGTTGATTAGCATTATGAACAGGTACAGCACCAGCGCAATGGAGAATAAGGCCTGCCGCTGAAGGCCGCTGGCGTAGCTCATTTCGCTGGCCACCGCTGTGGTCAGGAAACGCACGCTCTGGAACAGCGAAGGCATATTCGCGGCGTTGCCCGAAACCATCATCACCGCCATGGCCTCGCCGATAGCGCGGCCCACGCCCAGCGCCACCGCGGCGGCGATGCCGCTCTTTGCCGCCGGGACAGAAACTTTGAAATACGTTTCCACCGGAGCCGCGCCCAAGGCCAGAGACGCGTCCTCATAATCTTTCGGCACGGCCTCGAGAGCTGTGATAGACACGTTGATTATGGACGGAAGTATCATTATCGCCAGCACGATTATGGCCGCCAGCAGACTTGCCCCGTCCGGGATATTGAATACCGTGCGTATGCCCGGTACCAGCGCCAGCATACCCACCAGGCCGTAAACCACAGAGGGTATACCCGCCAGCAGGCTCACGGCGCTGGAAACAATCGCCCGCACCCTTGCGGATGCGACCTTTGCCAGATACACTGCCGTCAAAAATCCCACTGGCACGCCAATGAGTATAGCGCCCGCTGTGCCGTAAACGCTGGTGAGAATAAAGGGAAGGATACCAAATTTGGGCTGTGCCGCCGTGGATTCCCATTTCGCGCCCAACAAAAAGTTAACAAGTCCGATTTTTGTTATGGCGGGTATGCCGGAGATTATCAGGTAAACCGTTATCAGCAACACGCTGCCCACGGTTATAAGGCCCAGGATAAGGAAAATCCCGTGGACGAGATTTTCAAAGCCCCGCTTTGAAAAGTCGAGTCTGCCAAACCTGCGCTCTTTGGCGGTAAGAGCGCAGGGGGAAAGCGCTTTTTCGTTTTTCATGATATTATTTTGCCGCAACTACGCCAGCCTTGGAAATAAGCTCTACCGCGCCGTCAGAAGTAGCAAAGTCAAAGAACAGCTGCGCGGAAGCGGAAAGCTCCGTGCCGTTTTTAGTGACTAATACGAAGGGACGCTGTATCACATAGCTGCCATCCTTGACTGTGTCCTCGCTGGGGGTTACGCCGTTTACGGAAAGAGCCTTAACGCTGTCCTTTACAGAGGCCAGAGACGCATAACCAATTGCCGCTGGATTACCGGCCACTGTGGTGATGACGTCGCCGGTGGAGGTCAGCTCCTGACGGTACTGGCAGGCATCCTCGGTGCCGGTGATGGACTCAAAGCCGTCGCGGGTGCCGCTCCCGGCCTCACGTCCGATAAGTACGATCTCGCCGTCGCCGCCGCCCACCTCGTTCCAGTTAGTGATCTCGCCGGTGTATATTTTCGCAATGGTCTCCATGTCCAAATCGTTGACCGGGTTGGCGGGATTTACGATCACCGCTATACCGTCATAGGCAAGAACGGTTTCCGTCAGGCCGCTCTCTTTTTCCTCATCCTTAAGGCTGCGGCTGGAAAGACCTATGTCGCAGCGTCCCTCGCTGACAGCCTGAATACCGCTGCCGCTGCCGGTGGGGTTGTAGGTGAAGGTTATCCCGTCGTTCTCCTCCATAAACGCTTCGCCCAAAACGCCGATGACCTCCTCCATAGAGGTGGAACCGTCGGTAGATACGGAGCCGGTCACTTTTTCCTGCTGAGCGGAGCCGCCGTTTTCGGACGCGCCGCTGCCGGACTCCCGAGACGCGCAGCCAACGGCTAAAAACGCCGTCATAGCCGTCGCCAGAATAGACGCCATTACTTTTTTTGCAGATTTCATAATTTAACACTCCTTTGATTTTTGATACAATGTAAATTATACACCGTCAACATCAAATCCGTAACCTTGCTATTGTAAAATGGCTGTAAAAAAATGGCGCAGACCGTCCAAGGGCTAAAAGCCTTTATTTAAGGTTAAATTGTATCATTATATAATCAATTAACAAAAATAATTGTATTAATGTAGAAAATTCGCCCTTACGAGCGAATTTTCTCATTTTATGCCCTTGGACTACGAAC
>CANQKL010000096.1 GCA_947624455.1 uncultured Clostridia bacterium | reverse complement strand
GGAGCAGATCAAAACACTCGTGTATTCTATAACCCCGACGCTAGTGGCCATCAGACATTTGAAGTACGTGCTGGCGGTGGCAATGATTTTTATGGTTATAATTACGGAAGTTTTGTAGATATTAGCGCCTGGCACCATATTGCCATTGTCGTAAAGGAAAACCACGCGGCAATATATCTTGACGGTAATTACATTAGTGAAAATACGTTCAATTTGAGCAAACCGGCAATAGACTGCATGAAGGGTGAAGAAAATTATATCGGCGTATCCGGCTATGATGGAGGAATTCCTGGGTGCTTTACAGGGTACATAGATGATTTCAGAATCTACAACGTGGCGTTGCATACCGATGAGGTGGCGGAACTTGCGGCCGCTAAACCGGCGGAGGATGACGAGCTTATCACAGTAAAAGAACCTGTCCTTGGAGTGGTCGCTTCAGACGCGGGAGAAAATGCCAATGACCTCTATGTAGAGTACAAGGTCGATTTCAGCGATGTGAAAAATTCAAACATTACAGGTAATGCAATTCATTATTATGTCGGCATAAGTCAGTATGATAATAATGGTTTTGTTGTAGCCATGCCGGAAGAAGAAGTTGAGGTCGATGATAACGGAATTGCCACGGTGGGAGTCCTTCCGTCTAATTCTAACGTTGTATACGGCATTTCCGCGAGTACGAGAGTAGTTAATGACGCTTTCACGTCTATTCCGGCTGATAAAAACACCGCCACTACCCTATATGAGGAAGTAATTGAGGATTTGGCAAGCGGAGTCTATGATGAAGTTGACAAAGATAAGCTTGAGTCGAGCCGTCTCGACAAGGTTAACGAGGTAATCGGTAAGGGCGGACTCATGAGCCTGACTTCTGATGAGGATTTGGACGATACCAGGCAGAAGATCATGGAGAAAAATGGAAATACCGTTTCAATTTTGGAACCCTTTAAGAAACTTGGTATAGGCTTCCTTTACAAGGAAGGCAGCGACGGCATTTACGTTGGAAGTGAATCCGCGACTGGCGACATCGGTACGGTATACCAGAGCATTACCCTTGGCGATGGTTCCATTACCCTTGGGGATTCCTACACGCAGGCCGCTGACGTGGTACTCACCCTGGAAACCGTGGAAATAGAGTATGTCCGGGACTTCTTTGAGTCCTTTGACGACGACTTCGCCGCCGCCGAGCAGGACTTTACTCCCGAGCTTTAAGGAAGGAGGCAGAATACGATGAAAAAGTTTATTTATCCTGAAATAAATATTGCCGACCTCAAATCTGAGGAGGTTATGGCTGGCGTACTCTTTATTAGCGCCGAAGGCTCCGACAGCAAAATCATCAAATTAACTGCCCCTGACGAAGCGGCGGAACAGTACAAATACTGGAAAGACTGGAAAAATAACAACAATTAAACGCTGTTTCTCTTGATCGCGGTCCTCCTTGGCGGACGGGGATCCGTCCGTATAATTCCGCGACAAGCTTAAACCCGCGCCCCGCGTCACACAGAGCCGACGCGGGGCGCAAATTATACCTTAATACAATTTGTATAATTATACCGACATTTTCGCATTGACACTAAAATTAATGTGGAATATAATAATTATATAACTAAACGAAAGGCGTTTCCGCCTGGGGGGTCGTTCATGTTCACTCCAATCTCAAACAACGAATTGCATAATCTGCCTATCTACGTCTTGGGTTCCAACTCTCTGGCGCACCAGAAGGCCGAAAAATACCCCGGCGGCTTCGCCACTTGCAGCCAGTTCTCCATATTTACTGGCGGCGCGGGCTATTTTGTGGATCACAACAAAAGCAAGCGCAAAATACGGGCCGGGGACGTTATCTACTTCACCAACGGTACGCCGGTGGAGTACTACCCCATAACTGAAAACTGGGAAAGCAAATATATCGTCTGCGGCGGCGCGAGCCTCGGCGGCATTATGGAGCGGCTGGGCTTTTTGCAGAGCGGAGTGATCCCGACTAAAAAGATAGGGGCCTTTGACGAGGTCAACGATATGTTCGACGCTATTGTGGAGCTGAACAAGCTGGGCGGTCAGCTTGTCAACTCGGAGCTGTCCTATTTGGCCTACGAGCTGCTAATGACCCTTGGCGAGTGCAACGGAGCTATGCCCGGCGAGGATCCTGCCCGTAAAAAGCTGGAACCCATCATTACCGTCATTCACGAGCGGTTCGCCGAGGATATCTCCCTGGACGAGCTGGCCGCAAGCGCGGGCTATAACCCCACTTACGTGGGCAAGCTGTTCAGGGCGGCTTATCACACCTCCCCCATAACCTATTTGGTGCGCGTCAGGGTGGACAACGCCTGCAAGCTGCTGTGCAGCGATCTGTCGCTTACCGTTAAGGAGGTGGGCGAAATGAGCGGCTTTAATGACAAATCATATTTTGGCAAGGTGTTCAAGCGTTATACCGGCTTGACGCCCAAAGAGTATCGGGAAGCCAACACTTATATTGATAACAGGGGGAATGGCGAGGATGCTTCGGTTGACCAATGAAAATCTGCTGGTTCGAGTGGTGGACGCGGTCGAGGAAACCGTGGAAAGGTGCGAGGAAATATACAACTTCCCCTTTAGCCAGCTTATGCTCTGCGTGGGCGGCCGGGGCTTTGTGACGGCCGAAAATATGTACGAGCGGCCTTTCGGCAAAGGGGCCATGTTTTGCGCCGACCAGGGGGCCCGCTGCGGAATCCGTACCTGCGGAGGGCCTGCGATCTTCCGCAGGATTGCCTGCGATACCGACATGGCTCCCAACCTGATGAACTATTTTGAGGACGGCTGCCTCCACCTGCTGGAGAAATGCAGCGACGAGCTGCTCCGCCAGTACGGCGAGCTTTACGGCCTCTGCGCCGAGGACGGCGCGGCGGAAAACAAAAATACCTCCCTTAAGCTGTACCGGGTGATGATAATGCTGGGACAGGAAATCGCCGGGGAAAACGACAACGAGTTTGGGGCGTTCAAGGCTATGGTCAAAGAATACGAAAAGTATATGTTTGCAAAGTTCGCACCCGGGGAAAGCGTCGGCGCTCCGCCGGAGGTCGAGACGCTGTTTTTGCGGGTGTACGGCATGGGAGTAGACGAGTACAACGTTGTGATGCGGTACGAAAAAAGTAAGCCGTTCCTGTGCTTTAAAAACGATATAGGGGATATTGCGAGGTATTTGCGCTTCGCCAGCAGGGAGGAATTTGAAGCGGGCTTCGCCTCAAGGTACGGACTCTCGCCTACGGAATATATTGACCTGTATCACTGAGCTTTGCGTGTACATTTTGGCAAAATCCCAATACAAAAAATCATTGTTCAGATTTTGACAGAGTGATATAATTAAAGTGTAAAACGGCAAACGGAGGGATAAATATGAAAAAGTTCATCGCCCTTATAGGAGCCTTTGCGGCGTTGGCGATCATGAGCCTTACCGCCGAGGCGGCGGAGTTCAAGCATCCGGGACTGCTCCATACCGAGGAGGACTTTCAACGGATAAAGTCCGCTATAAGCGCCGGGCAGCAGCCGATACTTTCCGGCTGGGAAACTTTGAAGGACAGCGAGCTTTCGCAGCCCGGCTGGAGTCCGAGGGCGATGGAGACTGTCAGCCGCGGCGGAGCCGGGGACAATGTGGCGCTGCTGTATAACGATGCGGCACGGGCCTATCAGTGCGCCCTGCGCTGGAGGATAGCCGGAGATACCGCCTGCGGCGAGACGGCGAAAAATATACTTAACGCCTGGAGTTCCACTTTGAAAACCGTCACCGGCAACGCCGACCGCTATTTGGCCGCGGGACTGTTCGGTTATCAGTTGGCCAATGCCTCCGAGCTGATGCGGGACTACCCCGGCTTTGACCTTGACGGCATGAAGTCCATGCTCATGAACGTGTTCTATAAGCCCCTTAACGAGCGTTTCCTTTACAGCAACGAGTTCGGCAGGGATCACAACGACGCCCATATCCAAAATTATTGGGCCAACTGGGATCTGTGCAACATGGAGGCCGCCCTGGCTATCGGCGTGTTCTGCGACGACCGGGAAATTTATGACCGGGCGGTGGACTACTTCATGTACGGCGCCGGTAACGGCTCCATTTACAACGCTATACCTGTCCTTTACCCCGGCTCGATGGCTCAGTGGCAGGAGTCCGGCCGCGATCAGGGCCATGCCAATCTGGGAATAGGCTTGATGGCCACCTTCTGCGAAATAGCCTGGAATCAGGGACTCGACCTCTACGGCTGGGCCAACAACCGCTTCATGTACGCGGCGGAGTATGTCGCCCGTTACAACAACGGCGACGATGTGCCATATGTTACATACGAGTGGCATACCGGTCAGGCGGGGAATCTTATGAGTCAGACCGCTTTGGGCGAGGGTACAAGGGGCGAGATGCGTCCCATATGGGAAATGATCTACAACCATTACGCCAACCGCAAAGGGCTTAGAGTGCCTAACGTGGCCCGGCGGGCGGAGCTGGTCCGGCCCGAGGGCGGCCCCGGGGGTCACGGCTCCACCTTTGACCAGACGGGCTTTGGCACGCTGCTGTTTACCCGTCCGGCGGGCAGCGGCGGAAGCGCTCGGCTGCCCGAGACTAACGTGCGGGACGGAGTGTACCGCATAGTTTCCCGGGCTACGGGCAAGGCCATAGGGCTTGAGGACGGCAAGGCTGTCCAGCTCACCCTTTCCGACGCGGACGAAAGCCAAAAATGGGCCGTGGCTCACCTTGGCGGCGGTCAGTACGCGGTCACAAATGTAGGTACGGGACTTTCCCTTTCTGTGGAGAATGAAAGCATGGAGAACGGAGCGGCCTTTGTGGCGGCCCCGTACATGGACCGCAACAGTCAAAAGTTCGTTTTCCTGCCGACGGAGGGCGATTTTTTCCGCATAACCTCAGTCCAGCTCAGCAAGGCGCTGGATATATCCAATAACAGCGCGGACGATGGAGCCGCCATAATCCAGTGGACCTACGGCCCAGCCAACAATCAGCAGTGGGCTTTGGAGCTTGTGGAGGCCGGGGGCGTTCAGATCCCCGCCGTGGCCGACCAGTCCAGGGTGTACGTCACACTCAACGGCGACTATCTCGAAAGCGAGGCGGATCCCGTCGCTGAAAACGGACGAGTGCTGGTGCCTATGAGGGCTATATTTGAGGCGTTGGGAGCCGAGGTGGTCTGGAACGCCGGAACTAATACCGTCATCGGCAGAAGGGACGGTATGGAGATGGTTCTTCAACTGGGTAAGACTACGGCCAGGATAGATGGGATGCCATACGAGCTGGACGTGGCCCCCAGGGCCGTCAACGGCCGTACATTGGTGCCGCTGCGGTTCGTGACCGAGGCCCTTCAGGCTGATATAGTGTGGAATGGCGAGACCCGTACAGCTGAGATAACAAGATAACTGACAACATATTAGGAGGTCTCTATGAAGATACCCCGGCTTGGGCCACTGCGCCCTTGGGACAAGTTTGATTTTGAAAACTTAAATTATACAGTGACGGTTAACGGTGAGAAACAGTTTGTCCACAATGTGCGGGTAAATATGCACGACAAACACACGGCGGCGATGTGCAGCTTTGAGCTGGAGGGCGCCGCCGAGGTGAGGATAAGCCGTCAGGGCCGGCCCATCAGCTATGTTGATATACGGCCCGTGTCAGAGCGCGTTAAATACCGTATCGAGGGCCGGGAGCTGGTGCTTGAGCTGGAGAAGCCGGTTCGCCTGAGCGTGGAGATTGACGGAGACAGGCTCTCAAATCTGCACCTTTTTGCGGAAAGGCCGACGCTTTGGCTGCCGGAGGGACGGCGGCTGGAGCCGGGCATACATCGAAAGGAGTGCGCGACCCCTCGGCCCGGCGAGATCCTGATATTTGAACCGGGACTCCATTATATAGAGGAGGGACTGATCAACGCCTCTAATGACTGCTCGGTTTATTTCGCTCCCGGAGCGGTGGTGGTGGGCGGCATCGTCTGCGACGGCGTCAGCAATGTGCGCATCGGCGGCGGAGGAATGATCGACCTGCACAGCTTTGAGCGGTACACGGCCTTTCGGGGACTGAGGATAACCGACTGCAAAAATGTGGAGGTCAGGGACATCTCCATTGTAAATCCGCCCCATTACAGCGTGTACCTGGGAGCGAGCGAGCATATACGGATCAACGGAATAAAGTGCTTCTCATCAGAGGGTTGGTCTGACGGCATTGATATTATGTCCTGCCAGGATGTGGTGTGCGAAAACCTTTTCATGCGCAACAGCGACGACTGCGTGGCGATCTACGCTTCCCGCTGGCAGCACAAGGGCGACACAAGGGGAGTCACAGTCCGCGACAGTATCCTCTGGGCCGATGTGGCGCATCCTATGAACATAGGTATCCACGG
>CANQKL010000095.1 GCA_947624455.1 uncultured Clostridia bacterium | reverse complement strand
CGGCGCCAAGGATCTCATTAACGGCGCCGAGAATGCCGTTGACGACATGACCGGCGGCAACAACGCTAACAATAACAGATAACCTGTGGGGCGGGGCCCCACTTACATAAAATGTGAAAAATAAGCGGTGCGTCTCCCTTTTTTAGGGCGTTGAGCGTTCCCGGTACGTCCGCGCTCTCAAACGGGCGGGCCATTGCATTTTTTAAAGTTTGAATAATATTGCCCCAGAGGCAGAAATCGGAGGTAATTCAATGAAGAAAATCCAGTTGAAAAAAGGGATCGACCTTTACCTGATAAAAGACGAAAAGTTCAAGACCTATATGGCCAGTGTGATTTTTTACCGTCCGCTGACCAGGGAGGGGGCTTCCAACGGGTCGTTGTTGGTTCAGACCTTGAAGATGGGAAACGAGCTTTGCCGCACTAACCGGGAGTTGAATGTGGCTTTGGACAAACTTTACGGCGCGGGGCTATACTGCTCCTCCGGCAAGAGGGGCGAGGAACACAATATCCGCGTGGCGGCGGAGGCCGTCTGTGACCAGTTCCTGCCTGAACCAATTTTCGACCGGACGCTGGAGCTGCTCTTTACCACGGCTTTCAAGGGCGGAGTGGACGGAAAATTTGACCCCGATACCGTAAAGCAGGAAAAGACTAACCTTATCGACCGCATACGCAACCAGATCAGCGATAAACGCTACTATGCGTCCATGCGGCTGGATGAGATAATGTTCGCCGGCGAGGGCTGTGGAGTCAACAGCCTGGGCTATGAGGAGGACGTGGAAAAAATTACCGCCGAGGGGCTGTATGAGTACTATCGGGATATAATAAATACCTCCGGAATCAGCATAGTATTCACCGGCAACTTTGACGAGTCTGCCGCTGAAAAGGCCGCCCGCGCGGCTGTAGAACCTCTGCCGGAGAGGGAGGCCGCCCACACCCTTGCGCGGATAAAGAGCGAAGTGAGCGAGGTAAAGCGCGTCACTGATCACATGGACGTCACTCAAGGCAAGCTGGCTATCGGTATGCGCACGGGCATAAAGCCCTCCGAGGATATGGCCTGGGCGCAGACAGTGTTCAGCGCCATATACGGCGGCGGCCCCAGCAGCAAGCTGTTCAACAATGTCCGGGAGCGTCTTAGCCTGTGCTACTACGCTTCGTCCTGGGCTAACGATCTGCTTGGCGTGCTGAACATATCCAGCGGCATCGAGTTTGAGAATTTTGATCCCGCCTATAATGAGATAATGGCTCAGCTCCAGGCTATGAAAAATGGAGACTTCACCGACGAGGACATTGACATTGCAAAAAAGGAAATATGCAACAGCTACCGCTCAAGAGTGGACAGCGTGGAGGCCATGGAATATTTCTACACCGCGCAAATACTGCTGGGCCGGGACATAACCATTGGTCAGGCTATTGAGAACATAGAAAAGGTGACAAAGGAACAGATAGTCGAAGTAGCTAACCGGGTCAAGCTGGACACGGTTTACTTCCTGACAGGAAAGGAGGAGGCATAAATGAATTTTACCAGGAAATATGACGAGCTTCTGAAGGACTGTATCTACGAGGGCGAGCATAAGAGCGGACTCAAGGTGATCATACTTCAGAAAAATACCGCTAAGAAATATGCCACCTTCAGTACGTGCTACGGCTCCATAAACACCGAGTTTGTGGTTCCTAGAGAGACTGAGGTCACCAAGGTCATCGACGGCGTTGCCCACTTTTTGGAGCATAAGGTCTTTGAACAGCCCGACGGCTCTAACGCTTTTTCACTGTTCAAGGGGGCCAACGTCAACGCCTTCACCAGCTTTGGCGTTACCAACTACCTTTTCAGCTGCACCGACTATTTTTACGAGAATTTCCGCCAGCTCTTGAGCTATGTGCAGACCCCCTATTTCACTAAGGAAAACGTGGAGAAGGAGAAGGGGATCATAGCCCAGGAGGTGCGGATGTACGATGACGACCCGGATCAAGTCTGCTTCTATAACTGTCTCCGCGGCTTGTACAAAAATCACCCTGTACGCACTGAGATAGCTGGCAGCGTGGAGGAGGTAATGAAAACAACTCCCGAGCTGCTTTACAAGTGCTATAACACCTTTTATCACCCTTCCAACATGGCGGTGATATGCGTGGGCGATATCGACCCGGAAAAGATAGGCGATATAGTTGATGAGCTTATTACGAAGGATAAGCCCGAGGGCGAGATACAGCAGGTTTTCCCCGCGGAGCCGGACGAGATAGTCAGTCCTGAAAGCGAGGCATATTTTGAGATCGCTATGCCCTCTTTCTCGCTGGGCTTTAAGGATATTGAAACTGGAGGGGATCTCCTTAAGCGCGACATTGTCACTTCCGCTCTGTTGAGAGTGCTGGTGGGCGGCAGCTCGCCCCTGTACGAGCGGTTGTATTCCGAAGGTCTTATCAACCGCAACTTTGGCGGATATTACGAATATGAAAAGAGCTTTGGCTTCGCCGAGATAGGCGGCGAAAGCAAGGATCCCAAGGCGGTGGCGAAGGCCGTACACGAGGAGATCGCCCGTGTAAAGCGCGACGGCATCGACCCGGAGGCGTGGCGGCAGGCCATGAACGTTTTATACGGACGTTATATAAGGCTCATGGGCGGAGATGTGGAGAATATCGGCAACGAATATATGTTTTCTTACCATAGGGGCGTTGATTTGAGTACTTATCCCCAGGTTTGGAAAACTGTCACCATAGAGGATGGTATGGAGCGGCTCAACGCCCTGCTGTCGCCTGAAAGGTCAAGCCTGAGCATAGTTTATCCGAAAAATTGAGAATGACAAAAAGTGGCTGTAAAAAAATGGCGCAGATCGTCCAAGAGCTTAAGGTTTTGATTTAAGGCAATTTTGCATATTGAAAAAGCTAACAATAAAAATTATAAATTATTAATGTAGAAAATCCGCCTTTTTCAAGAAAAAGACGGATTTTCTCTTCATTCTATGCCCTTGGACTACGAACGAAAATCACCGCTCGGCGTACCTATGTACGCCGTCGGGAGGGCTTTCTCGGCAGCAGGCTTCGCCTGCCGCCTGCGAGAGCTGATTTTCGTTTGTTCTGCGCGATTTTTTTGGACAGCCCCGTGCCTCCAAGTTACATAAAAGTTATTAGTTTTCAGCAACAGGTTTATAAACTTTTTAAAGGCTTTGACCGTTCGGTTTTATCCGTTTCCCGCCGCCAATAAAACAGATACTGCTGGGCAAAGCCGCTGTACTGACCGAAAATGCGCTCGCCCTCATTTTTTGCCGCGGAAACTGAATCTGTGGAGAAGCTTTCAGACATTACTTTTTTTATCCATGTGTCGGTGGGGAAGAGGTCAAACTTACCTAAGGCGAACAGGAGAACGCAGTCGCAGACCTTATTGCCTACTCCCTTTATCTTCATTAGCTCCGCCCGAGCTTCGGCTGTGGGCAGAGCCGAGAGACGGTCGGGATCCAGAGCGCCTTCCGCCGCCAGTCTGGAGACTCCGGCAAGATAGCGATCCCGAAAACCGGCTCCCAAACTGCGGAAATCCGATTCGTTCAGCGAGGCCAGCCTTTGAGCGGATGGAAAGGCGTAGCGCACCTCATCTCCCAGCATTACAGGTTCGCCATAGGCTGAACATAGCCGCTCTACGACCCGCTTGATATTTGGTATAGAATTGTTCTGAGAAATTATGTATGAAATAAGTGTTTCAAAAAATTCCTGCCTTAATATCCTGATGCCGCCGCCAAAGCTAACGGCGTTGCGCATCAGCTCATTTATGGACACGGCCTGTTTTATTTCGCCGTAGTCACGGTCAAGATCCAGATATCCCCGCCAGAAACTGTCAAAATCCTCGGCGGAGCAATTTTCGATGAGGATGCTGTCGCCATCCTGGCGAAGTCTGACGGCCTTGCTTCCGGCCACTCCGCTGTAGCTGCCGTCATCGGCTCTGTTCCAGCGGAAGCATTGACCACATTCAAAGGTGTGGGTCAGGTCAAAATCCTTATTTGATACCCGGGTTACTTCCATTTATATCATCCTTTGCGCTATTTAACTACTATTTCGCAGTCCTCGGCGGAACAAAGCGCCTCGATCTCGGAGCGGCGTTCCGGATTGGCAGCGCGGTATTCAGCGGTGTACTCATCCTCTATTACGTAGATCTCATATAATACTCCAAGGCTGTCCAGCTCGGCGGACACCTGAGCCATGGTCTTTCCCTTAGTTTCAATGTTCTTTACCGCCTCGGCGAACTGGGATTCTACCGTAAAACGGCAAGTCCGATGAATAAAATCCCGCTCCGCAGTTTCCACAACGGGCTCATCGCCGAGTCCGGCAGTGATTATCTGAAAGCCGCCGGAGCCGTTCCCGGCTTCGCTGGAAGAGCCGCCAGACCCGCCGCCGGAGGAACCTTTGCGTATGCCGTAGGGCGAACCGCCGTCTTCGTCGTCAAGGGCAGTGGGCATGGAGCTGTCTTGGTCAAGGGATTCGGACAGACCTCCAAACACATCGCTGACCGTTTTGTTCGAATCGTTGGGAACCTCGGCCTGGGACTTGGGTTCGGAGCTATTTATTACCGGCTTAATGGCTTCTGGGGTTATGTCAGCGGAGCTGGCGTCTTTAGATTCCCTGTCCTGAACGGCTGTATTTCCATTCGTCACCGTATCGAAAGCTTCGTTTTTACTATTGTTGGACGGGGCCGTATCTTTTGCGGTCTCGGCGGAGGATGAAGTTCTGGCGCTGTCGGTGTTTTTAGTAGTGGGAAGCTTATCGTTTTTTGGAAGCATATCTTTAGACTCGCTAACTTCCTTTGCTGCTTTGGCCGGATTGGACTCAGTCTCGCCGCTCTGGACGGTTTCTTCCCCGTCTATAGGCTGGACCTCTCCCACGATGGCGCTTTCGTCATTTTCCAGACTCGCCGTCATAGGCGTTTCTCCGGACGTGTCCCCGGACGTGTCTGTATTTTCCTCAGTCAGAGAGTTGGTCTGAGCGCTGTCAGGGGATATTTCGGCAGGGGATTTTACTATCCCGGGCAGAACCTTTACCGCGCCGACCACGAGAACCAGAGCCGCGGCGGCGGATGCGGCGTATTTGATGTAGCTGAAACGCTGGCGGGCCTTTTCGTTCTTGACAGCGTTCATAACGTTCGGCAATAGCTGGGGAGGAGCCTGCGTCTCGCCAAACTCTTTGAGCGCGTCCATCATTTCCACGGCCGCTTCATATTCCCGGCGGCACTGAGCGCAGTTCGACATATGTTCCTTCGCAGCCGCGGTCCGGCTTTCATCCAGCTCGCCGGACACAAGCTCAAACACCGCTTCTCTGAATTCAGCGCATTTCATGCTGCCGCCTCCTTTCTTAATATACAATGGCCCTTTCTCGTTCTACATATATTAGACGAAAAAAATCTAAAAAAGTTCCCCATTTTCCATAAAAATTTTTTTAATTTTTTCCCGGGCGCGGTGCAGCCTTGACCGTACAGTACCCATATTTAAATTCAAAATATCACAAACTTCCTCATAGCTATAGCACTGTATGTCTCTAAGCACTACTATGGATCGCTGTTCGGGCGGAAGCTGGTCGAGGGCCTTTCTGACGGCGCGGCTTTGTTCGGTTAATAGAACCCGGTTTTCAACGGTCATTGGATCGGCCGCGTCAAGTCCTTCGACCAAGGGAAGAGTATCGCTCCGCAGCCGTATCATATCAAGGCAAGCGTTCATGGCGATCCTTGTTAGCCAAGTCTCTATGCTGCTCTGTCCCCGGAAATCTCTGATGCGGTGATAGGCTTTCAAAAAGGTTTCCTGTGCGGCATCCTGAGCGTCATGGGGATTTTTCATCATTCCCAAGCACACGGAATACACTCTGTTTTGATATTCAATTACCAGCTTTTCAAACGCTTTTTCATCGCCTTTGACAAGCTTCTTTATAAAATCGTCCACATCATCACCTCCCGGGACGGTCAAACTCTCAACGGCGGCTTATTTTTAATTGATAACTATGTCGCCGTCAACGAGTTCGGCCCGCAGAGCTTCCCTGCGTTCGCCTCGAATAATTATATCTGCCAGCTTGTCCTGAAGATAACGGCTTATAGCTCTGCGGAGAGGACGGGCGCCGAATCGCTCGTCGGTACCCTTTTCAAGCAAAAAGGCTTTTGCCTCGTCGGTGAGCTGCAAGCGCATACCCTTTTCGGCAAGCATCTCGTTAAGCTCGCTCACCATGATGTCCAGAATTTTCATGAGCTGATCCTTGGTAAGGCTCTCAAAAATAACGATCTCATCGACCCGGTTCAGGAACTCGGGACGAAAATGGTTTTTAAGGGCGGACTCAAGCTTTTCCTCGTTTTGCTTTTCAGGCTGGGCCGCAAATCCGAGGCCGGAGCCTTTCCAGTCG
>CANQKL010000094.1 GCA_947624455.1 uncultured Clostridia bacterium | reverse complement strand
GTTATGTACTTAGCAACGAGTAAGTAAAAAATTATTTGACAAAGACAGAGGGCGAACCCCGCAGGGTTCGCCCTCTGTCTTGTCGATGCATTACGGACAACTAACTTAAATTATTCTTCCTCGTCCTCGTAGTCCTCGTCGCCTTCGTCCTCGTAATCGTCATAATCGTCGTCGTCATCCTCGTCCTCATCGTCGTCGCCGCCCTTACGGCGGAAGGCGTTATAAGCGATCAGGATAGCCAGGATGACCAGTATTATGATAATGAAGATTATAATGAAAGTCCCCAGGAAGCCAGGGCCTCCGTCTTCGTCCGCATCAGCGTCAGGTTCGGCGTTGGGAACGGCGTTGGTATTGTCGGCAGCGGCGGCGTCAGGCGCGGTCACGTTAACCCCGGACTGGAGCTGGTCGATCTGGGTCTGCTTTTCCTCAAGGAGCTGCTGCATGGTGGCTATCTGCTCCTCGTACTTGTCCCCGAGCTGAGTAAGCTGGGCAGTCGCTTCAGCCAGCTGCGTTTTTGCGCTCTTGACCTTTCCGCTCTGAATGGCGCTGCCTATCAGGCCGCCGATTATCAGCAATACTACCGCGGCTACGGCTATGAAAGCCACATTGGGCTGGCGCCGACTGCTCCGCCTGGTCGTTTGACGTTCATCCATATAAAACCCTCCGTTTTCACATAAAGAATTTTGACAGTATTAGTATATCATATTTTTTTCAACTATTCAAGACAAAATCATATTTTTTTTATTAATTTTTTCCGCCCTATTCAACTCTGGACAAAAAATCTCGGGTGCGGGGGTTTTGAGGACAGGTAAACAACTGCTCCGGCGGGCCTTCCTCCACAATGACGCCGTTTTCCATGAATATTATACGGTCGCTGACGCTGCGGGCAAAGCTCATCTCGTGGGTCACGATTATCATGGTCATTCGCCGATCCGCAAGGCTGCGTATGACCTTCAGCACCTCGCCGGTAAGCTCCGGATCCAGGGCCGAGGTGGGCTCGTCAAAGAACAGCACCTCCGGATCCAGGGCCAACGCCCGGGCGATAGCCACCCGCTGCTGCTGACCGCCGCTGAGCTGGCAGGGGTAGCAGTCGGCCTTTTCGCTCAGGCCCACCCGCTCCAGCAGACCGCGGGCCAGCTCCTGAGCCTGGGCCTTGGGCATTTTTTTGACCTTAACGGGGGCGACGGTGAGGTTTTCCAGCACCGAAAGGTGGGGGAAAAGGTTGAAGCTCTGAAACACAAGCCCTATTTTCAGGGTTATGCGGCCGAGGTTGCTCTTGTCCGCGTACTTCCCATCGCCGAAAAGCACGTCCCCGTCCACGGTGACGAGGCCGTCGTCGATCGTCTCAAGCTGGGTCAGGCACCGCAGCAGAGTGGACTTTCCACCGCCGCTGGGGCCAAGGACGCTGACGACCTCGCCCCTGCCAAGGTCAAAGGATATGTCCCTGAGTACCTCCAGGGAGCCAAAGCTTTTTTTCAAATTTTTAACGCTGAGTATAGTTTCCATTAGCTCCCCTCCTTATCTGTAATAGTCCAGCTTCTTCTCGGTGAAGCTTAGCACGGCGCTGAGTACTATGGTTATAGCCAGGTAGATACCGCCCGCCGCCAGATAGGGCGCTATGCTCACGTTGCCCGAGGCCTGAACCTTGGCGGTGTTCATCAGCTCGGCGATGCCGATTACCTGGACAAGGCTGGTGTCCTTGACCAGATTGATTATTTCGTTGCCCATGGGCGGGATCACCCGCTTTACCACCTGGGGCATGATCACGATGAAAAAGGTCTGCACCCTGGTGAGGCCCAAAACCTTGCCGGCCTCCCGCTGGCCCAAGGGTATGCCCTGGATGCCGCCGCGGAAAATTTCCGCCAAATAGGCGGCATAGTTGAGAATCAGGGCCACGTTTGCCGCCAGCATCCGGTCGCCCTGCCAACTGAAGGGGAAGCCCTTGATCAGGCCGGGCGCGTAGAAGATGAACATTATTTGAAGCATCAGGGGAGTCCCCCGAAGCACCAGTATGTAAAGCCGGGCCGGTAGGTTAAAGATCCACAGCCTGCTCATCCTCAGCACCGACACCAGCAGTCCCAGCGGGATGGAGAAAATTATGGTAAGGGCGAACATCCGCAGGGTAATGCCCGTGCCTTCCAGCAGGAGTTTGAAAACTGCCATATTCATTAAAATCACACCTTGTCAAGTTGTATTAGCGATGGGCGCGAGCCTTCTCGCCTTGGCTCTGTCAATACTGAAACGAGCGTATCCACCGGCAGCGAAGGCCGTCGTTCCACTTCATACTGTCGTTAGGCTCCGTCTCCCAGCCGCCCACGCCCGTGTTGAGGATGAGGCGCATATTTTTCTGGAAGTCAAGGGCGGGGGAGCTGCCGTTTTGCTGCTGGTAGCACTTGCCGTCCACGTAGAGCCGCAGATAGTTGTAGCCCCAGTCCATGGCGAAGGTGTGGTAGCCTTTGGTCAGATCCACGCCGTCCATGCTGCTTCTGCCGAAGAGGTTGCCCCTGTCATTTTCGCCGTGGATGTTGGCGTTCCAACTGGCGGGGCCGAAATTGGAGGACAAAAACTCGAATATGTCTATCTCCGGCGGCCAGCTGTCCCGACCCGCGAGCCAGAAGGCGTTCCAGTAGCCAACGGGGCTGTCGGGCTGCTTAAAGCTGCCCTCGATAAGGCATTCCTTATTGTAGACCTTGTCGCGTATGCTGACCACGCCTACCCGTCCGGCCCATTTGTAATAGCCGTTTTTACCGTACTCGTTGTTGTACCACTTACCGTCTTCGCCCGAGATATTCTTGGCGTTGTTCGACCAATCGTTTTCGCCTATTTTCGTGGCCTTGAGCAGCAGTTCGCCGTTTCCCACGATAACGTTGCGGTGGTCGATGAGGGCGGTAAAGTTGTAGCTGTCGTTGGTGGGGTTATTTCCCTTCCAGGGGAGGTTTGTCCACCACTGAGAGTTGAGCTTATCGCCCTTGAAGTTGTCGGAGACAAAGTTCAAGGCCTCGCTGCGCAGGTAAAACCTGCCGCTGCGCTCGGGCGAGGGTACGGAAATGCTGTACTGACAGTTCTTGCCGCCGTCATAGTTTATGCACCGGGCGGCGTCCCAGATGGGGCTATACAGCTTCTGGGAGCCGTGGTAGTAGCTGTCCGCCTCGGCGTCGCTCTTGTAGAAGGTGGCGAAAGCCCGGTCTTGTGCGCTGCCGTCCGGCTTTTTGAGGGTCAGGACATAGGCGTGGCCCTCGTCGTCAGTCTCCTCGGCGCACAGGTACAAGCCGGGCTGGCTGGCGCACTCCAGCGAGACTCCCTTGGGGTCGGCCAGGCCGGGCCGCTCCACGAACCGGGTCATGTTGGGATCGGCGGACTCGGTGTTAGCGGGCCTTTCGCCGCCCGCCGTCATGAACCGCCCTGTGCCAAATACGCTCTCCAGCCTCACAAGGCCCATCACAGCCTCCGAGGAGGAATGATCCTCGATGCCGGTGTCTATGACCTCCACATCGTCCGCCACGCAGTCGGACTCGCCGCCCGCGGCGGTGTGGAAAAGGATGGTGTCGGGCCGCCGTCCGCTCCAATCCTCGCCGCCGCCATAGGAGCCTTGAGTCTCAAAGGGGTAGGTTCGGGTCAGGGTCAGTTCCCCGTCGGAAATGGAAATGTCCATCATGCGGGCGACGGGGCTGACAGTTATTTCGATCTCCAAAATATTTCCGGCCTTGAACCTGCTGCCCCCCGTACCCATAAAGGCCCCGAAATTACGGCCCTCGTCGTTGAAGCGTATGGAATTGTAGTTGTTGAACTGGATCCTGGTGTTGTTGTCCTGCATACTGTAACGCAGCTGGAGAGCCATGGGATGGTCAACGTCAGTCATTCCCCGGTTAAAACCGCTGGCAAGGGAAAATCCGCTGTAGCTGCGGGAACGGTTGTCCCGCATTTTCCACTTTATTATGTACTTGTGGTTGTTGTTGGGCAGCGTCAGGGGCATGGCCGCCACAAGGCCGTCCCGACTGTTGTAGTCGGTGATCCGCAGCGCCTGACCGTCAAAGCCGTAGGCTTCGCCGATGGAGGCCGTCAGGCCCGGCCCCAGGGAGGAGCCGCCAGTGGAGCCGTCGGCGTTTTTTAAGACCACCGCCTGCTGAACTCCCGCGTCGGACAGCTGCTCAAGGCCGTCAAAGCTCTGGTAAAACACGGTTTCCGCCCCGGAATCCCGGCCCCCGTCATAGCTGAGGGTCAGGTCGTCGAGATACAGATCCAGCTTGCCGCCCGCTCCGGTGTTGAGGGCCAGACAGTTGACGGCGGCGTTTTGCCAGGTCTGGTTGTTGACCCGCTCCACGTCGGTGTAGTTATAGCCAATAAGCTGAGTTTCGCTGATTACGCCGTCGTCGATCGTGATCTGCGTACGCTTGCCCGAGGGGGAGACTTTAAGGGTGACGTTCCAGGCCGTTCCCAGCCGGAACCTGTTGTCAAAGAGCCTGCGGAGTTCGCCCTCGTTGAACTGCACCGAATCCAGGACGTTGACCGCGGCCCCGTCGCCGTCAGCGGAAAACCTGAGCTGAAGAGCGGCGGCGGGAGTGAGATCGGCCCCGCCGGTCACCTTGCCGTTGAGGAGGCTGAGGCCCGACCAATAGATGTTTTCGCTGTCCGCCGGAATGTAGAGCTTGAAGCTCAGGGTGAAATCTCCCTCAGTCGATGGCAGTCGTCGGAAAGCCCCTATGGCTCCCCTGCCGTCGCCGGAGGCGCGGTCGGCCCTGTCGTGGAGGCGGAGGGCTTTGTTGCCGCTACCCAGTCCGGCATCCTCGGGCAGGACCGCGTAATCCGCCAGCAGATCACTGCCGGTACTCGGAGTATAATCGGTATAAGTCTCTTCGTCAAGGGCATAGGCGAACCAGCGATCCCCGTTGTCGGAGGAGGAGATCGTCCCCGCCATGCCAGAGTAATCCTCGGCCAGAACGAGCCGCTGCCCGCCGTCGTTGGGGCTGGCGTAAACCGCCAAGTGGGTCACCCGTACCCAGCCGTTTTCGTTCCATTGGCCGTTTTTATCGTCATAGCCGTAAACCGCTATTTTCAGATGCGAGGCTTTGCCGCTCAGTCTGTAGCTGGCGGGCAGAGAGCTATCGCGGCTGGTGTGCTGATCCTCCAGAGCCATGCGGTAGCTTTCCCCGTCTGCGCTGGCGAAGATGTCCAAAGCGTAGCTTCGTTCGCCGTTCACCGAGTCAAAGCCCAGCTCCAGCCGGGAAAGATCCCACAGCCCGCCCAGATCGGCGTATATGTATAGCGGCGCGCCAGTCCGGGCCTGACCGGCCATGTAGGTGCGGTCGTCCCCGTCCAGCATAGCCGCCACGGGATGGCTGTCCTGGCGGTCGGTGGCCCAGACGTTAGCCGTGGAAAGGGGGACTTTGCTCTCGCCCTCGGCCTGAGTTCGGCTGTCTATGGCGGCGGTCAGGGGGCGCGCGCTGTCCTTTTCCCAGAAAAAGCCCTTCACGTATTGGCTTTCCCTGTCATAGGGGATCACAAGGGTCTTTTCCGCCGGAAGGCTCACCTCCGCCCGGGACACTTTCACCAGCCGGGCCGTTTCCTTTTCGTAGACCGCGGCGGCCAGCACCGCCTCGCCGCTGCCTTGGGCGGTTACGCTAACGCCAAAGCCGCCGTCCCTGTCCCCGCCGGTAAGAGCCGCCGACGCAGAGGCCTCAACGGCGGCTTCCCGGGACTCGGCAGCGAAAACCGGCCCCGTCGCCGGAACGCCGCTCAAAATCACCGTCAGAGCCAAAGCCACGGAAAATGATCTTCTTTTCATGTTACGCCGCCTTTCCGATTCGCAGAGCCGAATCCCCAGTCTGTACAATTGCCTTAATTATACATCATATCCGGTAAAAAGTAAAGACTGTTTTTCGCCCGATTTTCAAAGTTTTTTATTGCAATTTATAAAATAAAGGTATATAATGTATTTAAAAGAGTAAAAAGGACTGGGGTGAACAAAAAATCATGCGTATCACCGTTACGGATTCGGCGATCTCCCGAAGCGGCGACTTCCGGGAGGGGAGCCGGGTCAGCGATATTATCGCGGCACTGGGCTTTGAATTTGAACTCCCCTGCGGGGGAGCGGGTCGCTGCGGGAAGTGCCTTTGCAGGGTAAACGGCAGCGAGAAGCAAGCCTGCCGGACACAGCTCTTTGCCGACGCCACTGTGGAAATACCCGCCTCCAACGCTTATGTCCTGACCGCTGACGAAACTGTGGATGGAGCCGAGGGGGTAGTCATTGATATAGGCACCACCACCGTGGCGGCGGCCCTTTTCCGCCAGGGCCGCCCGGTCAAGACCCTTGGCCGCAGGAATCCCCAGTGCGCCTGGGGGGCCGACGTTATCAGCCGCATCGGCGCGGCGGACACGGCTCCCCTCA
>CANQKL010000093.1 GCA_947624455.1 uncultured Clostridia bacterium | reverse complement strand
GTACCCTCCTCGATGAGGGCGATGGTGCCGTGCTTGAGTTCGCCGGCGGCGAAGCCCTCGGTCTGGACGTAGGATATTTCCTTCAGCTTCAGCGCCGCCTCCAGGCAGACGTAATAATCCACGCCCCTGCCTATATAGAAGCAGTTACGGGAGGGGACTATGTACTCCTGGGCCAGGCGGCTGTACAGCTCCCGATCCCCGCAAAGCCCCTCGATGGTGTTGGCGATGAGGGCCAATTCGTACTTAAGGTCGATGCCGACGCGGTTCTTAACCGAGGCGGCGAGGATGGCCAGCACCGCTATCTGAGCGGTGTAAGCCTTGGTGGAGGCCACGGCTATCTCCGGTCCGGCGTAGAGCAGCAGGGTGTGATCCGCCTCCCGGGAGAGGGTGGAGCCCTTCACGTTGGTGAGGGTTATGGACTTATAGCCCATTTCCTTTATCTTTACCAGCACCGCCCGGCTGTCGGCTGTCTCGCCGCTCTGGGAAATAAAGATGAACAGCGGCTTTTCGGTGAGCAGGGGGGTGTTGTACACGAACTCGCTGGCGACGCAGCTTTCGGCGGGCTTACCGGCGATGTTCTCAAAGAAGTGCTTGCCGATGATGCCCGCGTGGTAGCTGGTGCCGCAGGCGATAATATATATCTTGTCGCAGGCCCGAACGTCCGCCAAAATCTCCTCCGGCACTGTCAGCTCCCCGGCCTCGTTCTGGTACTGGCCGATTATGCGGCGGATGACGAGGGGCTGTTCCTCGATCTCCTTGAGCATATAGTGGGGATAGGTGCCTTTAGAAATGTCGCTCAGATCCAGCTCGGCCTTGTAGGGTTCCCGGTCAATGCGCTTGGAATAGCTGGTGTACAGCTCAACGCCGTCGCGGGTGACGATGGCGAACTCCTTGTCGTGGATCTCATAGAAGGTGTCGGTGTAGGCTATCATAGCCATGGCGTCGCTGCCTATCATGCTGAAGCCCTCGCCCTTGCCTACCAGCAGGGGGGACTTGTTCTTGACCGCGTACATATGCTCGGGGTCCCGGCGGTCGATGATGGCCAGGGCATAGCTGCCCTCGATTATGTCGATGAGGTGCATGATGGCCACGTCCATTTCCTCCCCCTCGGAGGTGAACTTCTCCAAAAGCCGCACAACCACCTCGGTGTCCGTGTCGCTGGCAAACTCCACGTCCTTGAGGTAGGCGCGCCTCAGCTCCGCCTCGTTCTCGATTATGCCGTTGTGTACGAGGGAAAAATTCTCGCTGGAATGGGGGTGGGCGTTGACCTCGTTGGGCTTGCCGTGAGTGGCCCAGCGGGTGTGGCCTATGCCCAGGGTGCCCCTCAGCTTTTTCCCGCCGTCAGTCTTTTCGTAAAGGTTGGCCAGCTTGCCCACGGCCCGCTCCACGGTTATTGCGCCGTCGTTGTAGATGGCCAGCCCCGCCGAGTCGTAACCCCGGTACTCCAGCTTGGACAGCCCGTCCAGCAGTATTGGAGCCGCCTCCTCAGGGCCTATGTATCCGACAATTCCACACATTATGATTACCTCCGTTCGTCTGCGTTTCGTCTTTGAAACAAATTCACAGGTATATTATATAACAAAACTTGCCTGATTGCAACCTTTTTTATTTTTTTCGTATTAAATTTAAAAAAAGTGTAGATTTTTTTAAACTTTTATTCTATAATAGTAAACAAACACAATGTCTGAAAGGAATGTTTTTTATGAAAAACGATATCTTGAGACTGCTTGAACGTGACAGCCGGTACACCGTGGATCAGCTGGCCACCATGCTGGGCACCACTCCCGAGGTGGTGGCCGCGGCCATAAAGGAGCTGGAGGACGAAAAGATAATCCTGGGCTACAAGACCCTCATCAATTGGGAGCGCACCGACCGGGACAACATCAGCGCCATCATCACCATGCGCATCACGCCCCAGCGTGGGGACGGCTATGACAAAATGGCCGAGCGCATCTACAAATATCCCCAGGTCAAGGGGGTAACTCTCATGAGCGGCAGCTTCGACCTGCTGGTGAGCGTGGAGGGCAAGAACCTCAAGGACGTGGCTATGTTCGTGTCGGAAAAGCTGGCCCCCATGGAGGGAGTGGTCTCCACCAACACCCACTTCACCCTTAAGACCTACAAAAAGGAGAACGTTATCTTCACCAGCGAGGAGCTGGACGACAGGGAGGTTATCACCATATGAGGGACGTTTCCCAGTTTATATCCCCCCACATAGCGGAAATGGCCCCCTCCGGCATACGTAAGTTCTTTGACATCGTGGCTGAAATGAAGGACGCCATCTCTCTGGGCGTGGGGGAGCCGGACTTCGTCACCCCCTGGGCCATCAGGGAGGCGGGCATTTACGCCCTGGAAAAGGGCCACACCCACTACACCTCCAACGCCGGTCTCAAAGAGCTGCGCCAGGAGCTGTGCCGCTACGCTCACCGGACGGCGGGCTTAGATTACGAGGAGGACCAGGTGCTTATCACCGTTGGCGGCAGCGAGGCCATCGACCTTATGATACGGGCCGTGATCTCAAAGGGGGACGAGGTGCTTATCCCCGAACCCTCCTTCGTGTGCTACAAGCCCTGCGTCACTATGGCCGGAGGCACGCCGGTGCCTATCGTGACTAAGGAGGAGGACGAGTTCCGCCTGACCCCCCAGGCTCTGGCGGAAAAGATAACCGACCGCACCAAGCTCCTTGTGCTGCCCTACCCCAACAACCCCACCGGAGCCATCATGGAGCGGGAACACCTTGAGGCCGTCGCCGACGTTATACGCGACAAGGATATTCTCGTCCTTTCCGACGAGATATACGGCGCTCTGACCTACAAGGGGAAGCACGTGCCTTTTGCCGCCATCGACGGCATGAAGGAGCGGACGGTGACCATCGACGGCTTTAGCAAGGCCTTTGCCATGACGGGCTGGCGTCTGGGCTACGCCATGGGGCCGAAGCCCCTTATCAAGGCCATGCTCAAGATACATCAGTACGCCATAATGTGCGCCCCCACCACCAGCCAGTACGCGGCGGCGGAGGCCCTGCGCAGCTGTGAGGACGACGTGGCCGCCATGCGGGAGGAGTACAACCTCCGCCGCCGGGTGATGGTCAAGGGTTTCAGGGACATGGGGCTGACGTGCTTTGAACCCCTGGGGGCCTTTTACGTGTTCCCCAACATCAGCAGTCTGGGCATGAGCAGCGAGGACTTCGCCACCAACCTCCTCAAGGAGGAAAAGGTGGCCGTGGTACCCGGAACGGCCTTCGGCGACAGCGGCGAGGGCTTCGTCCGGTGCAGCTATGCTTACAGTATACGCAATATTGAGATTGCCCTGGAAAGAATAGGGAATTTTGTAAAGAACCACAGAAAATGACCGGCAATATTGGCGTGACAGCCACAGCTTCGCCTGTTGCCTTAGCTGAACCGTGCCGTAAACGCCTATGAACTCCATGACATCGCATACATGGACGTGCAGAGCGCCGTTGATGCTCTGGAAAAAGCATACCATGAGGAAGAAAGCCGCGGCGATTTTTCAGACTGGGCCTTGGAGGTACTCGATCTGGTCAACGCCGAGCGCACTAAGGAAGGTCTTGACCCGCTGGAGCTGGACGCCGATCTGTGCGCCGTGGCTCAGATGCACAGCGACGACATGGCGGCCAGGAATTTCTTTGACCATGTTAACCCAGACGGAAAATCTCCCTTTGACCGCATGAAAGACTACGGAATCACATATATGGCCGCCGGTGAAAATATTGCCGCCGGTTATGAAAGCCCTGGCAGCGTTGTCAAGGGTTGGATGAATTCGCCCGGCCACAGGGCAAATATCCTGTCCCCCAGTTATACTAAAATGGGCATAGCCTGGGCCTATAGCGACGATATGTACATATACTGGACTCAGAATTTCATATCCTGAGGAGAAGTAAAAAATGAGAAAATTCGCCCTTACGAGCGAATTTTCTCATTTTATGTCTTTTATTTCCGTTTTTACTCTATCACGCCCTGCTCCAACAGCTCGATAAATTGCCGGGCGGTTCTGGGACTGCGGCCCCCGCCGCGGATAGCGTGGGCCTCGGCCTTGACCAGCAGCCGCTCCCGATCCATGGTAATGCCGTGCTGGCGGGCCAGCTTCTCCACTATCTCGCAGTACAGCTCATGCTCGGGCCGCAAAAAAGTCACCGTCAGGCCGAACCGGGCGGAAAGGCTGAGCTGCTCCTGTCGGGTGTCGGAGGCGTGGATATCGTCCCCGTCCCGGTCGCTCATGCTTTCCTTGAGCAGGTGGCGGCGGTTGCTGGTGGCGTAAACCGCCACGTTTTTGCCCCGGCTGCCGACGCTGCCCTCCAGTATGGCCTTGAGGGCGGAAAAGTCCCCGTCGCTTCCGGAAAAACTCAGGTCGTCGATGAATATGATGAACTTGAGGGGGCTGCCCTCCAGAGCGTCCATCAGGCCCGGCAAAAGGTAGAGCTGGCTCTTGCGAACCTCCACAAGGCGCAGGCCCTGATCCTTAAGGGCGTTGGCTATGGCCTTGACGGTGGAGCTTTTGCCGGTGCCGGCGTCCCCGTAGAGCAGCACGTTATTGGCTCCGCGCCCCTCCAGAAGGGCGCGGGTGTTGCGCAGCACCGTTTCCCGCTCCCGCTCGTAGCCGTAAAGGCTGTCCAGAGTTTGGGGGTCGGGGTGGCGCACCGGCACAAGGCCGCCCTTGTCGTCCAAGGCGAACATATGGTACTTGGCAAAAATTCCGTACCCCTTGGTGGGTATCTCCTCAACGCGCCGCCTGTAAACGCCGGTCAGGTCCGATCCGTAGGTGGCCCAGCGGGGCAGATCCGTCCCGCAGCCCATGGCGGCGATCATCCGCACGCAGTCCAGATCGGCCAGCTCTTGAAGAACGTCCAGCTCCCGGTCAAGACATTCCTCCAGCAGGGGGCCGGGCCTGCCGCCGGTGATAAGGCGGCCCACATAGGGATCCTCCTCCTCGGATATGTAGCGGAGGACCCAGTCGGTCAGGCTGTCGTCGGTGAGGTAGAGCTGGTTGACAAAGCCGCAGTACAGACTGGTCAGTCGCAGCTTGTCCCAGTCCTCACATTCCATCAGGGCCCGGAGCTTCCTAATAAGAGGCTCCTCCAGGATGGCCCTGAAAAGGGTGAGAGCGGAAAGACGGGAATTGAATTGACGGTATGCGTTCATAAGCGCGCCTCTTTTCTCAAAGTTACTTAAAGCCGCCCTGTCAGGGCGAAAACTTGTAAAAAAAATGACAGACACATCGTATCTGCCACTAAAAAAGGAGGGAAAATGAAAAAAGTTTGCGTACTCATCGAGTACACTTGTATTATAGCAGCGGGGGACCTCTCTTTTCAACAGTAATTTTATTTAATTTTTATAAAAATGCTAATGTCTTTTTGTATAATTTGCACAAGACGGTTTACAAACAAATAAAAAAGCCGGAATCAGAAGGTTTTGTAATACTTTTTTAACTATTTTGATGTAGAATATAATAAGTTATTTATGTTTACTTCCTTCTATATTTTTTGGAGGTGCGGTCTATGTCAAAGGATACAGCCCGGAAAGGGTCGGGCAAAAAGAAAAAGCGGAGCTTCGCTTCGGCAATGCTCCTGTCCTTCAGGAACGTCGTCCTGGCCCTTCTGCTCATTATACTGCTGGTGGGCCTGATAGGCGCGGGCATTGTCGCCGGGGCCTTGTTCGGCTATGTCGAAACGGTTGATCCCATCGACGTCGATAACATAAAGCTGAACATGACCTCCTTTGTCTACGCCACCGATGAGGACGGCAACACCTTTGAGGTGGAAAGGCTTTATGACGACGAAAACCGCATCTGGGTGGATCTGGACGATATACCCCAGGACTTGCAGAACGCTTTTATCGACATCGAGGACGAAAGGTTCTGGCACCACAAGGGCGTTGACATCAAGCGCACCGTGGGCGCGGCGGTCACCTATATCTACGGCAAAATAAAGGGTACCACCGACCGCACCTTCGGCGGCAGCACCCTGACCCAGCAGCTGATAAAGAACATTACCGGCGAAAAGGGCTACAACATTGAAAGAAAGATACAGGAGATATACCGGGCCTTTAAGCTGGAGGACGAACTGTCCAAGGAGGAAATACTGGAGTATTACCTGAACACCATCTTCCTGAGTCAGCAGTGCAACGGCGTTTCCTCGGCGGCCTATACTTATTTCGGCAAGTCCGTGTCGGATCTTTCTCTGGCCGAGTGCGCCTGCATCGCGGGCATAACCCAGTCCCCCACCAAGTACGACCCATACCTCAATCCCGAGAACAATAAGGCCCGCCGTCAGACCGTTTTGGGCAAAATGCTGGAGCTGGGCCACATCACCCAGTCCCAGTACGACCAGGCCTGCCAGGAGGAGCTGGAATTCAAGCCCCTGCTCAGCAAGGATGAGATGACGTACCAGAGCTATTATGTGGACGCCACCATAGATCAGATAATGGACGATCTGATGGCCCAGTACGGCTACACTAAGGACATCGCCAGCCGCGTGCTGTTTAACGGCG
>CANQKL010000092.1 GCA_947624455.1 uncultured Clostridia bacterium | reverse complement strand
TTAGCGTGACTTTTCACACTAAGCCTCCCGAGTCAATCGGACAGCGAGCGTCTTAGACTGAGTATTTCATCGTCAAGCTCAGCGATCTCACTATTTATCCGATTTATTTCCGCCTGACTGGCGTTGGCCTGTTCAATACTGTAATTGAGCATATCCATTACCGAGTCGTTGTCATATGTATTCTGCACCCTAAGCCGTTCCTGGAACTGCATTATCTTCAGCCAGCGCATCATTTCCTCATACTTTTCCAGGTCGCAGTCCTTGCTCCGGTCGTCGACATATCGCTTTACATGACCGGTTCGAACCACAAGAGGCATACCGGAGTTCATGGCCCGGTTAGTCCTGAGCTTCACCACGGACTGATTGTACATAATGGGTTCGCTCTTAATTTTCATCATTCCGTCGTCGGGAAGCTCCTCGTCATCGTCCGCCGCGCAGATGCAAATGTTGATGCCAAGGTCGTGAAGGCCGTCCGCCATGGAGCTGTCATACTCGCCCTCGTCAAAGACCATTATCTCGGGGAAGGGTATCTCCAGCGCGTCAAACTCCGCCTTAGTCTCATTAATATCCACGCCCGCGCTGTACTTTATGGCCCCCTCCCAGTCCGCCGCCAAAAGCTCCTTGTACTGACCAACAGTCAAATTATTGCCGCCATTGGGCGTCTGCCCCGGAGCGAAGGTAAAGATGGCGCGGAACTCATGATATGTAACAGTGGGATAAACGAGTTCGTACAAATTCGTATCCGCATAGTCAAACAGCAAAAAAACTGACGCGCCGCCGGTTTCGGTCATGTCCCTGTTCGTTTCCAGCTCTTCAATTTGAGAATACAGCTCGGCCTTTTGCTGCTGAAGATTGTTGATCTCAATGATAGTGCTGCTGCGCTGTTCATAATCCCCCAGCTCGTGACGGAGAGAAAAGTACAGGATAGCGAAGCTGCTCCCTAGCAGCACGACCACGGCGACAATCATCAATATTTTTTTTACAGTTAAGTTTTTATCCATTATATCACACCAATACCAACGTCAAAAATCACTGACGCTTTTTTTTCTAAACTCGTCGTCAACCACGTATTCCGGCACATTCACCGTCGCGGACTGACCCTGATTCAGATTCTCGTACTCCTTCATTTTCCCGCTGCTTCCATGGGGTATGACGACCAATATGACCGCCACGACAACGGCTATGAGAAAGACCGCGAAGGCCACGTAGAGCAAATTTCTCAGTTTGTTCATTTTTTTCAAACCTTTTCATAGCAATTTCATGTATTACCTATTTATTATAGCACATATTTTTCATTTTGTAAATATAAATTTTTTAAATTTTGAATTATACGGAGAAATAATTGTAAAATAAGTATGGACAAAACCGTCCTTCTGTGTTATAATAATGTATAGGTTGTATAAGACAAAAAGCTTTAAGGAGGCATATCCTATGGCCGGAATTTTTCAAAACGAATATGGCAGCATAACAATTAGCGGTAGCGTTATCTCCGCTATTGCAGGCGGCGTGGCCACCAAATGCTACGGCGTGGTGGGCATGGCCTTTAAAAACACCAAGGACGGCATCGTGAACCTGCTCAAGGCCGGTAATATCAGTAAGGGCGTCAATGTAACCTTTGACGAAAACGACGCCATGCACATTGACCTGCACATCATCGTTCAGTACGGCGTGAACATCAACGCTATCTGCGAGAGCATCATGCACAACGTAAAATATCAGGTTTCTGCCATAACTGGCATTGAAATAGCGGAAGTCAACGTGTATGTTGAAAGCGTCAGGCTCACCGGCAACTAAGGGGGTATTGACATGATCGAACGGATTGACGCGGCGCTGTTACGCAACATGGTGCTTTCCGCGGCAAATAATCTCAACGCCAACAGGGAGGCGGTCAACGCTCTGAACGTTTTCCCCGTCCCCGACGGCGATACCGGCACAAATATGGGGCTTACCTTTATGAACGCCGCAAAAGAGGTGGAGGGTAATACTTATTCAACCGTTTCCGATGTGGCTTCCGCGGTAGCCAAGGCTACCCTCAGAGGAGCCAGGGGCAACAGCGGAGTTATACTCTCCCAGATATTTCGGGGAGTGAGCAAGGTTCTAAAGCGCTGCGATACCGTTGGAGCCGACGAGTTCGCCGCCGCATTGAAAATGGGCAGCGACACCGCTTACAGCGCGGTCATGAAGCCTACCGAGGGAACGATCCTCACCGTTATACGCAAGTGCGCCCAGGCGGCGCAGGAGTTTGAGGGCGACGATATTGCCGCTTTGCTCGAAGCTGTCATAGCCAAGGGCAACCGCACTCTTGCCAAAACCACTCAAATGCTCCCCCAGCTTCAGCAGGCCGGCGTGGTAGACGCTGGCGGACAGGGGCTTATGTTTGTGCTGGAAGGCTTCGCCATGGCCCTGGACGGGAAGGACGTTACGCTCAATGCCGTGACCGGCCCAAAAACTGCCAAATCCGAGGCCGGGCAGCCTGAAACGGCCCAGCAGTCGATAAAAACAGAGGACATCAAATTCACCTATTGCACTGAATTTATAATAAACAAATATGACCCAAGCTCCTCCGCCGACGGGCTTCGCACCGCCATAGAGAGCAAGGGCGACTGTATGCTCATAATTGACGAAGAAGATATCGTTAAGGTACATATCCACACCAACAATCCCGGATATGTCCTTGAGCAGGCGGTCAAGCTGGGCGAAATGGTGAATATAAAAATTGACAACATGAAGCTCCAGCACAGCAGCATAATCAATGGCGAAAATGCGGAAGATACCGGCGAGGCGGCTTCCCCTGCCCCCGAAAAGGAGCTGGCAATCATCTCCGTTGCCGCCGGTGAGGGGCTGGCGGAAACCTTCCGCGGCCTTGGCATAGACGGTATAATCGAGGGGGGCCAAACAATGAACCCCTCCACCGAGGACATTCTCGCCGCCGCTAACGCCACTGGGGCAAAAAACGTCATCATACTTCCGAACAATAAGAATATAATCCTCTCCGCCGAACAAGTACAGTACCTGGCCGAGGATAGGAAAATATTTGTCGTACCCACCAATTCGATACCCGAGGGCATCGCCGCCGCGATGGCCTTCTCTCCTGACCTGGGTCCCGAGGAACTGGCCAGCTCCATGGGAGAGGCCGCTAAGGCCGTAAAAAGCGGCAGCGTGACCTTTGCCGTCCGCGACACCAGCATAGAAGGGATGGATATTGCCAAAGGCAATTATCTGGGACTTTGGGGAGGCAAGATTGCCGCCGTGGGCGAGGATCTGAACGAGATAACGGCTAAGCTCGTATCTGAGATGGCCGGCGAGGACGCCGAGGTCATCTCCGTATACCGGGGCGCCGATTCTTCCGAGCAAGACGCCGCCGCCCTTGAAGAAACGCTGACGGAGGCTTATCCCGATACGGACGTGCTGTTCTATGACGGAGGACAGCCGGTGTACTACTATCTTATCTCCGTCGAATAATCCGTATTTTCAGGGGAGCCAAAGGCTCCCCTTGAGCGGTTTTCTTAAGTTGATTTTCCGCACCGTTAACTCCTAACCAACCAAAGGGGGTCTTTCTATGGCAAAAGTAATTTGGGGCCATATTCTGATGGTCGTTGGGGCCTTAGTCATCGCATTTTGGCCAAAGTTTTTTCCTATAACCGGGGACGAGCTGGGCTTTTGCGTGATAGCTTACTGCCTGGTTTTCCCAATAATAGCGCTTATCTCCTGCTTTATCTGCGGACTCAAGGGCGTGCTTTACGGACTTATGTGCGCCTTTTTCACAGCCTTTGCCGCGGCCCTGCTCCCCTATCCCTACTTTGGCAGTCCTTGGCGGGAGACCGTTCTGCTTCCCGAGGTCGGCGCGGTTTTGGGCGTGGCCCTGAGTACGGTCGTTGACCGATTCAGGAAGAAAAAAGCCCCCGCGGATCCGGACTTTGAACGCTTGAACCCGTAAAGGAGGCTCAGCTATGGCAGCTCTTTCCGCCCCGATAACCGAAATTTCCGGCATAGGAGAAGTGACGGCGAAAAAATTCAACAAATTGGGCCTTGTTACTATGTGGGATCTGCTTACCTACTACCCAGTGCGGCTGGAGGATCGGCGAACCACAAAAAAAATATCCGACCTTATCCCCGGCGAAACGGTGTGCGTTACGGCTGTGGTTTTCACTCCAATAAACGGGCGGCGTTCGGCCTCCGGGGGAACCATGGTTTTTCGGGCCACTCTCAGAGATGAGAGCGGCTTTTTGCCCGTTACGTTCTTTAACAACAAATACGTCAAAAATATGCTCGTTCAGGGGCGGGAATACACATTTTACGGCAAGGTGACGGCTTCAATGGGGCGATTAGAAATGGTTTCGCCGGAGTTCGAGCCTGCCGGACAGGAGCGATTCACAAAGGCTGTGACTCCGGTTTACGCCTCCACGGCCGGACTGCCGCAGCGGATCATAAGAAAGGCGGTCAAAGGCGCGCTGGAACTGACAAAGGACATACTGCCGGAGACTCTGCCAGCCGCTATCCGCGACAGGCATCGGCTCTGCGGTCTATCCTTCGCAATCAGCTCTATACACTTTCCTCCCGATCTCGAAAGCGCGGAGCTGGCCCGGCGCAGACTGGTATTTGAGGAATTCTTTATCCTGCAAACCGCCCTCCGGGGGCAAAAGCTGCTGAGCCGCAATTTTTCTGCCTTTCCCTTTGCAAACACCGATCTCTCCCCCTTCACGGCTCTGCTGCCGTATGAGCTTACAAACGCTCAAAAACGGGTCGTTGGCGAAATTACCGCCGACCTCCACGGAGGATACCCGATGAACCGCCTTGTCCAGGGAGACGTGGGCTGCGGCAAGACCGTCGTGGCGGCGGCCGCAATGTATCTCGCTGTCAAAAACGGTTATCAGGCGGCAATGATGGCCCCCACCGAGATTTTAGCCGCCCAGCACTATGCCGAGCTGGGGCCGTTGTTTGACAAAGCGGGCATTAATTCCCGCCTGATCACCGGCAGTCTCACAAAAAAACGCAAGACCGAGCTGGCCCGTGAGCTTGCGGAAAACAAGATCGACATACTGTTCGGCACTCACGCCCTGATAGAGGACAGCGTGGTTTTTCCACGCTTGGCCCTGGCTGTCACCGACGAACAGCACCGTTTCGGAGTCCGCCAACGGGCGAGACTGGCGGAAAAGGGCGAGGGCGTTCACATTCTGGCAATGACCGCCACGCCAATTCCCCGCTCCCTTGCGCTGATAATGTACGGCGATATGGACGTTTCAGTAGTGGACGAGCTGCCTCCGGGGCGGCAAAGGATAGACACTTTTTGCGTGGGCGAAAATATGCGTCAGAGAATAAACGCCTTTATCGGTCGGGAGGTGGCCGCTGGCCATCAGGCTTACGTTGTTTGTCCGGCCATTGACGACAATCCCTCCACCGAGCTGAAGGCCGCCGTATCTTACAGCGAAAATCTCCACGCGGCTCTGCCGGGCATAAGCATCGGTCTGCTCCACGGGCGGATGAAAGCCGCTGAGAAGGACGCGGTCATGGATGCCTTTTCAAAAAATGAAATTTCGGTTCTCGTTTCCACAACGGTAATAGAGGTAGGCGTTAACGTTCCAAACGCCACGATGATGATAGTTGAAAACGCCGAGCGCTTCGGCCTGAGCCAGCTTCACCAGCTCAGAGGGCGTGTTGGCCGAGGGCGGTCAAAAAGCTACTGCGTACTCTTTGCGCAGAACACCGACGAGCAGACCCTTGAGCGCATGAAAATCATGGTAAACAGTAACGACGGTCTGAAAATAGCGGAAAAGGATTTGTCGTTGCGAGGGCCTGGCGAATTTTTTGGCAGCCGCCAGCACGGACTGCCGGAGCTGCGCATCGCCAGCCTGGCCAACGACCTTGAAGTACTTAAGGAAAGCGGCAGCGCCGCCGAAGAACTGTTGACGTCCGATCCTCATCTGGAAAAAGAGGAAAATATTTACCTGAAAAGAAGGATAGACGAATTTTTCAGTGAGAAAAAAGGCTTTTTGGCATAGTAGAAATTGTGCCGATAATGCCTTAAATTGCAAGATTATAAGTTATGTTTCTGCGCACAATAATAGCGTACTCAGAAATGAGCGCAACTGAATCTATGAAAATAAAAGATTGAAAAAGAAAGAGGATATCAAAATGAGCAGAAACACAAGACAGCTTGTTCCCGAGGCCAGAGAGGCCCTGAACCGTTTCAAGATGGAGGTAGCCAACGAGGTAGGCGTAAACCTGAAGCAGGGCTACAACGGCGACCTTACCAGCCGTGAGGCTGGCAGCGTAGGCGGCGGCATGGTCAAGAACATGATCAAGTCCTATGAACAGTCTCTTGCCGGTCAGAACAGCCAGAGCAAGTAACCCCTTTGAGCAAAAAATCCGCGCCAAATGGCGCGGATTTTTCAGTTGGCGGTTTTAGGAATCCTCCGCTCGTAATACCCTTTTAATACAGCACGGCCTCGGCCAAGGCGTTTACGTCCACTATGCTCTCGCCGCTCCCCACGCAAAGATACGGTATCGGAAAG
>CANQKL010000091.1 GCA_947624455.1 uncultured Clostridia bacterium | reverse complement strand
GTACCAATCGCTGTAGCTCGCTGAAGCGGAGGGTGGTTCCGATAAGGTGCCACAGTATTATAGCCTTATATTTACCCCCTATAAGGTGTATTGTGGCTTCAATAGGACAGTTATAGCCTTCGCATTTGCAGCATGGCCCGGGCATAAGGATCGACCTCTTTTCAAGTAAAGTATGGAGTAAGTGTGGGTTGCCGTACAGTTTCTAAATGGGAAGTATATTACAATAAAGTGCGTTCTTGCCAAAACGATAATTGTATGCTACAATTATACCACGGCCAGAAAGAAAATGCAAGCATAAATTTTGATTCCCAAGAAAAAATAATTTTATATTATTTTTTTGGAGGAATTGTTTATGATTAGAACCGATTTGGCCGTTGAAGCTCGGGAGATGCGGGGCAAGGGCGTGACCGGAGTGGAAAGCCGCTCTGAGAAAAAGGACGGCGTGACAATTACCACCGTTGAGATTACAAGTCCCGAGGGCGCGGAAAAAATGGGCAAACCTATGGGGGTCTACGTTACCATCGAAACAGGCGATCTGGCCGAGGCTGAGGAGAGAAAGGCGGCTTCCGGCGCGCTGGCCAGGGAACTTGAGCTTATGATGGAGGGCAAGGACTGTAGTCACGTTTTGGTGGTGGGCCTCGGCAACGACCACATGACCCCCGACAGTATCGGCGTGAACACCGCGCGGCAGATATTTGTCACCCGCCACTTGAAGGAATATATGCCCGAAGAATTTGGCTCGGCCCGGACTGTCAGCTCCGTAGCGCCGGGAGTCCTGGGGACTACGGGCATTGAGACGGGCGAGAGCGTGGCCGGCATAGCCGAGCGCATTGGCCCTACCCTGATCATTGCGGTGGACGCGCTGGCCTCCCGGAGCATCGCGCGTATCGGCCGAACCATCCAGCTTACGGATACTGGTATAAGCCCCGGCAGCGGCGTGGGCAACAGCCGCAAGGAACTGTCCCAGACTACTTTGGGAATTCCGGTTTTGGCGGTCGGTATCCCAATGGTGGCGGACGCCGCCACTGTGGCTGACGACGCCATAAGCATGGTCATAAAAGAGATGAAATCTGGCGCGGGGGACGAGGCCGTTAAGCTGCTCCAGGGCCTTGAGGACAATGACCGCTACGCTTTGATATACGAGGCGCTTGAACCAAACGCCGCGAATATGTTCGTCACGCCAAAGGATGTGGACGCCATTGCCGACCGGGCGGCGGAAATACTGCGCGATGGAATAAATTTTGCTCTCCACGGCGAAAAATATCAAATTTTTTATTAGAATTTGAAAATGGGTCTTGCAATAAAAGGCTTTTTGTGTTAAGATAAATCTTTGAAAGAAGGTGTCCGTGTGGTTTATTTTGACAATGCTGCAACCACAAAGGTAAAACAGGAAGTTCTGGACGCTATGCTCCCGGTATTTACCGAAAATTATGGAAACGCGTCCTCCACATACACTACCCCCGGCATTAACGCCAGGGAGGCTCTTACCGAGGCGCGCCAGACCGTGGCCGACGCCATAGGCGCATCCGAGCGGGAGATATATTTCACCGCTGGCGGAAGTGAGTCCGATAACTGGGCTATAAAGGGTTATGCCCTGAAAAACAGGGCGAAGGGCAATCACATCATAACTACCACAGTAGAGCATCACGCCGTCCTTCACACCTGCGAATTTTTGGAAAAGAACGGCTTTGAGGTAACTTATGTTCCCGTGGACAGCGAGGGCATGGTTCATGTGGAGGATATAGAAAAGGCCATTAAGGACAACACCGTCCTTGTGACGGTGATGTTTGCCAATAACGAGATAGGCACCATTAATCCTATCGCCGAGATAGGCGCACTCTGTCATGAAAAGGGAATAGTTTTTCACACCGACGCCGTCCAGGCCGTGGGCGCGGTTCCAATCGACGTTAAGGCTATGAACATAGATATGCTGTCCATGTCGGGTCATAAATTCCACGGCCCCAAGGGTATAGGCGCGCTCTATGTTAGAAAGGGCCTGCGTCTTGACAATCTGATCCATGGCGGGGCGCAGGAACAAGGCCGCCGTGCGGGAACGGAAAATGTCCCCGGAGCGGTGGGAATGGCCGCCGCGCTGAAGCTGGCTGTTGACCATATGGAGGAAAAGACCGCCAAGGTCACCGCCATGCGCGATAAACTTATCGACACTATCCTTGCGGAGATACCCTACGTTCGCCTCAACGGACACAGGACGAAGCGGCTGCCCAATAATGTGAGCATCTGCTTCCGCTATATCGAGGGCGAGTCGCTGCTACTCAGCCTTGACATGAAGGTCTCCAGCGGCAGCGCCTGTACATCGGGTTCGCTGGATCCCAGCCATGTCCTGCTTGCCATCGGCCTGCCTCACGAGATAGCTCACGGCTCCATGAGGGTGAGTCTAAGCGATCTTAATACCATGGACGAGGTGGATGCTTTCCTGAAAGAGTTGGGGCCGATAGTTAAGAGACTTAGAAGTATGTCGCCCCTTTTTGAAGGAGTTGAGTGACGCTGAAAAGCGGCCTGCCTCCCTTGGCGCGTTATAGAGGTATGCCGCTCCTTTCCGGTTTGCTGTGATTTTTAAAGCTTAAGGAGTTGATATATTATGTATAGCGAAAAGGTAATGGATCATTTTGCCAACCCCCGCAATGTTGGCGAGATAGAGGACGCAAACGCTGTCGGCACTGTTGGCAACGCCAAGTGCGGCGACATAATGAAGATGTACATGAAGATCGAGGACGGCGTCATCAAGGACGTAAAGTTCAAGACCTTCGGCTGTGGAGCCGCCATTGCGACCAGCTCCATGGCCACTGAGCTGGTGAAGGGCAAAACCGTTGAGGAAGCCCTCGAACTTAGTAATAAGGCCGTTATTGAGGCGCTGGACGGGCTTCCCCCCGCAAAGATACATTGCAGCGTTCTGGCCGAGGACGCTATAAAGGCCGCCCTGGAGGATTACTATCACCGCCGCGGCGAGGCTGTGCCCTTTGAGTGCGGCGGCGACTGTCACGAGTGCGCTCATGCTCATGAGCATGGTATGGATCAGGAGTAAGGCAGAGCGGGACAGTACATTTTTTCCACAGGCTTTTTTCCGCCGTTATGGGGGAAATCGCCTGTGGAAAAGTCGTTTTATTGAACAAATTGAAAATCTGTTCAATAAGGGCCGCGAAAAAGCGGGCGAACCTTCCGACGCTTTTAGCCGGAAGGCTCGCCCGCTTTTAGCTGAAAATTGAACGCCTTTCGTTGACCGCTATATCCTTAAAATGAGCTTAGCAAATTGGAAATAAATGAACAGGGATATGGCGTCCACGATAGTTGTTATAAAGGGGCTGGCCATGACCGCCGGGTCAAAGCCCAGCTTTTTAGCCAGCATGGGCAGAACGCAGCCCACCAGCTTAGCTACGCAGACGGTGCATACCAGAGTCAGGCAGATGACCAGCGTAACGGTGAGGGTCAGTTCGGTGTTGCCGAGGACAAGCCTGTCAAATAACATTATTTTGGTAAAGTTGGCCGCCGCCAGCACCACGCTGCACACTGCCGCCACTCTCAGCTCTTTCCAGATCACCTTGGGCATATCGGCAAATTCTATCTCGCCAAGGGAAATACCGCGTATTATGGTGACGCTGGCCTGACTGCCGCAGTTGCCGCCGGTATCCATAAGCATGGGAATGAAAGCGCTCAAGGCCATTTGCGCGGCTAGGGCGTCCTCAAAAGAGGTTATGATTATGCCGGTGAAGGTGGCGGATATCATCAGGAGCAGCAGCCACGGGATCCGGCTCTTGAAAGTCTCGAACACGCCGGTCTTGAGATATGGCCGATCTACGGGTACGATGGCCGCCATCTTTTCGATATCCTCGGTTACCTCCTCTTCCAAAACGTCCATGACGTCGTCGAAGGTTACGATGCCGACGAGCCGCTTTTCCTCGTCCACAACGGGCATTACAAGCAGGTCGTATTTTGAAAAGCTTTGCGCTACCAACTCCCGATCCTCGATAGTCTCGGCGTAAATTATGCTTTTGTCCATTACGTCGCCCACCAGCTCGTCCTCGTCGGCCAAGATGATATCCTGAATAGTTATCTGTCCCAGCAGCATACGGGAGTCGTCTGTGACAAAGCAGTTGTTGATAGTCTCCTTGTCCACGCCGACCCGGCGTATACGCTTTATGGCTTCGGCAATGGTCATTTTAGGCCGGAGGGAAACGTACTCGGTGGTCATTATGCTTCCCGCGCTGTCCTCCGGATATTTGAGTATCTCGTTGATGGACTTTCTTGTTTCGGGGTCGGCCTGACGAAGAATACGCTTCACCACATTGGCGGGCATTTCCTCGATAAGGTCAACGGCGTCGTCCACGTACATCTCATCGAGTACGGCCTTCAGTTCGCTGTCGCTGAAGGAGCGTATGAGAAGCTCCTGGGCTTCCTCATCCATTTCCACAAAGGTCTCGGCGGCCTGCTCCTTTGGCAGGAGGCGAAAAAGCACCGAGAGGTTTTCAGGCCCCAGCTCGTCGAACATGGCCGCCACGTCGGCTGGCTTGAGAGTTCCAAGGATGTCCTTGATAGAGGCGTAGCGCTTGGTTTGAAGCAGCGCCATTATTGTTTTCATAACCGCGGCAAATTCCTCCTGCATACGATGACCTCCTTCTGTCAGAGCGCGGGTTTATAGACACAAAAGGGCCATTCCCCCCCGAACAGCCCTACTTTATAAAATTATAACATAATATCCCTTAGTCGGCAAAGTTGGAAGCTATGAGAGCGTCAAGAGCGTCAACAGCGTCCTGCTCGTCTGGCCCATCGGCAGTCACAGTGATAGTCGTCCCCCTTGTCACTCCAAGTGAAAGGACGCCTAAAAGACTTTTAGCGTTTATCCTGCGATCATCCTTGGTAACCCAAATAGACGACTTAAATTCAGTGGCCTTTTGAATAAAGAAAGTGGCGGGACGAGCATGGAGGCCAACCTGATTTTGAACAACTATCTCTTTAGATACCATGTTAAATACTCCTATTCATAATATATTCATACAAAGCATAAATATATTTTACTACTTTTTTATTGATTAGTCAACCACATATATTGAAGAAATTATACAATTTATGCTGATTTTTTTGTTGATTTTTGCTATATTTTTTTCGTGGACTAAACCGGACGGTGTTCGTCACGGGGCTGCGGCGAGCTCTGTTTTTGTACGGATTCAATCAGCTTTCACATAGGTCGAGGGTACGCCGCCGACAATGAGCGTTTGACCGATGGGAATTGAGGAGTCCACGCTTTCGACGCGGTTTTTCAGGGGAAGAAGCACCTCGATATCTACCTTTATGTCCAGATATAGGGTGTGAAGGGTTTGGTTGATACCTTGGGACGTGAACTCATGGCGCGCCTGGACGTTTACTATGTTTAGGGGGAAGAAGTGTACGTCTATCCATGGCCCGGCCCCGGCGAACACATCGGTCCCCAACAGAACGTTGAGGGGAATAGAGGTCTCCATGAGCTTTTCCTCCAGCTCGCTGCCGATCTCATCGTCCATCCTCGCTATCATTACGTCTATTTTGGCGGTGTCGGCGGTCACAGAGGTGATAGAACCGGAGGAGTCGAAGTGCATCTCCACCAGTTGTCCGTAATTCAGCGCGTTGGTGGCCATGTAATTGATGATAGCCTCGTCGATCTCCGCGCTGGCCTTAGTTCGGGCGGAGCTGGCGATTATGGCGCTCATACGGGGTATGGCTCTTATGAAAATGGCGGAGGCCGCCGCTATAAGCGCCGCGAGGGCAATGAGCAGCGCAGATAACAGTTTTTTCCAAAGCCTGACCGGTTTTTTAGCCGGTTCAAAGCTTTCCGCCATAAACAGCCTCAACCTATCGCCCCCCCTTTATTATTATCTTATTCCAGCGGAATATTTTGGTGAATTTTTTATTAACTTACCCCAAAACTCTTGCAAAATCATAACCTATGTGTTAATATATTATGAGAGAGGATTGATTACATGAAGGAAAAAGAAAATAATAAACAGCATATAACCTCCATTGGCGGCAGCGCCATCATGGAGGGAGTTATGATGCGCGGGCCTAAGGAGATCGCCTCGGCGGTGCGTAAGCCTGACGGGGAGATAGTTGTGGACAAGCGCCCTATCAGCAGCCTTGTCACAAAATATCATGTGAATAAGATTCCCATTGTGCGCGGGGTTTTTGCTTTCTTTGACTCGCTCATATGCAGTATGCGCGCCCTGATGTGGAGCGCGGAGTTTTTTGATATAGAGGAAGAAGATACTGAAAAGCAGTCCAAGTTTGACAAGTGGCTGACCGAAAAGTTAGGGGATAAGATGAAGGATTATCTCATATACTTTTCTGTTTTCGTATCGCTTATTTTTTCCGTGGGCCTGTTTTTTATCCTGCCAAATCTGGTAACCGGACTGGTGCGAAGGGTCACGGAGCAGAAGGTTGTGCTCACTATTATTGAGGGACTTATCCGCATAGGCATCTTTCTGGGCTATATTCTTTTGGTTTCGCGGATGGAGGAGATAAAGCGTGTGTTTCAGTATCACGGGGCGGAACACAAGACCATTTTCTGCTATGAGGCCGGATTGCCGCTGACCGTGGAAAATGCCCGC
>CANQKL010000090.1 GCA_947624455.1 uncultured Clostridia bacterium | reverse complement strand
CATCTGCGCCTGGCAGGAAAAGATCCTCCTGTCCTTTCGCGCCGCCCGCAGCAGCTCCTCCACAAAGCCGTCCGCCTCAAAGGCCTCGGGCGGCGGCGAACCGGTCAGGAAGCAAAGACTGTCCCTGCTGCCGATCATGTTCCGGTCGGCCCTGTGCATATACGCCTTCGCGCCGGTCTTATTCTTTATGCGGTTCACGGCCCCGATGTGGTCGTAATGACCGTGGGTCAGCAGTATGGCCTCGAGCCTAAGCCCCTCAAGGCGGGCAAGAATCTTTTCCGCCTCGTCGCCGGGGTCGATAATAACGGCGACGGAGCCTTCGGTCACAAGATAACAGTTGGCGCCCAACGCGCCGACAATAATTGTTTCGACGTTCATCCCAATTCAACTCCCAAAAGCTTCTCAAGCAGATCGAAGCCGTCGTTGTCGGCGGGTTCGATCTTTACGTTCAGGGCCTCCTCAAGCTGGGGAACGGTCACGTCGTCCAGCAGCACGTCCGTCCCGTCCCGAAGCATATCTCGGGAGATCACAGCCAAGTCCCCAAGATCCCTGCCCCGTAACTGCTCCATTATGTCGCAGCCGCATAAAAGCCCGGCCACGGTTATGCTCTCGCCGAAAAAGCGGTTGGTTATTACCGCCACGTCCACGGTCACATTTGGGTATTTATCCGTCACCATGGCGGCAAAGGCCCTCATGAGCGGCCCGGCGGCGACTCCAGTTATCACCGTCACCCGCCGGCGGGGGAGAGCTTCCGGCCCAAGCCTCAGAGCGGCGGCAAACTCCTCCTTAAGAGAGGCTATCAAGCCCACTCCGTTTTCTATCTGGGGATAGCCGTCGTAGCTTTCGCCGTCCGGTATCTCCAGTCCGGCCTTTATATACAGTTCGTCGGCGGCGTAAACAAAGCCGCGGCCGATCTCGCGCCGGGACTTTCGCTGCCATTTTTCCACGATTTTTATAGTTTCGTCCGCTTTTTCCACGCTGACCGGGGTCATAGGCGCAAGGCCCCTGCGGTGGGCGGTAAGCCCCACCGGCACCACCGACACGCTGATTATATTGTCCCGCAAATCATAAAGACCGGCAAGGGTGAACTCCAACTCGCCGCCGTCGTTGTACTGGGGACAAAGGACTATCTGGCAGTTCATCATTATGCCGTTCTCGGCAAAACGCCTCATTATCTCCGGCAGCCGGCGGGCCTTTGGGTTTTTCAGCATTTTCACCCGAAGCGCCGGGTTCATAGTGTGGACGGAAATATTTATCGGGCTGACCCGCAGCCTTATGAGCCGGTCGATGTCCGCGTCCTCAAGGTTGGTCAGGGTCACGTAATTCCCCTGAAAAAAGCTCATCCTCGTGTCATCGTCCTTGAAGTAAAGGCTGTCGCGCATACCGGGCGGGAGCTGGTCGATAAAGCAGAACACGCACGCGTTAGCGCAGCGCTGGGCCTTGTCCATAAGGCCGCTGTCAAATTCCACCCCAAGGTCGTCGTAGGCGTCCTTTTCAAAGTCCAGCTCCACCACCTCGCCCTGAACCGTCTGAATCTTGAGTACGATGGCCTCGTCGTTCATGAGGTAGCGATAGTCCAGCACGTCGTGAACCTCCTCGCCGTTGACCGCCAGCAGCACGTCCCCCGGCTCAAGTCCCAGCTCGGCGGCTATGGAATTTTCGTAAACGGTTTTTATCCTCGCGGCCATAGCTGTCCTCACTTTCCTCCCGCTAAGGTTTCGTCCATATTTTCAAAGATTTTGTCCACGGTCTTGCGGGCCACGGAGTAATACTCACCGTTGAAATCGGCGGCGTAATTCCGCTCGTCTCCGGGCCAAAACTCCAGCTTTAGGCTTTCGCCGCTGGCGAGTACGTATTCGATGGAACCCACGCTCTCCACCGGCGCGGAGTAGGCCGGCGGCCCGTCAAGGCTGCCGCTGACGCTTATCGCCACAATGCCGCTGTAAAAGTCCCGGAAAGCGTCGCCGTCCAGCTCGACTCCATCCTTGAAGAAAGCCGCGTTGTCGCCGCCGCCGTCCACAACGTCGAAGTTCATCGTCTCGCCCTTATGCTCGATGCGTATCTCGCTGATCAGGCTTATGTCGATCATGGCCAGCAGCTTTTCCTCCAGATCGCCGGGGGCGGCGCTCAGCACGCTCCAGCCATCGGCTCCGGTGCGCATGAGATAATCTACGTCGCTGCGCCTTATCCAGCGATAGGTTCCGTCGGAGGCGGAGACGTCGTATTTCACAAGGCCGCTCTTGGTGTTCACCTCGATGACGTATTCCGGGGCGGACAGGCCGGTGGAAGCCATATTTTCATCGGTAATGGGCAGTATGCCCGAAACTCCGCCCTCGATCTCGGTTATGGGGGTCAGGAGTCTGTCGGTCACATCGTTGTTGGAGGCGCTGCGCTTAACGGGAGAGGTGATGTTCCAATAGCTCAGCAGCGAGTACTGATCCTTGGGTCCGGCGGGATCCATTTCCACGGCCAGCCTGCCGGACGGGCCGTCAATGGCGACGCCGGTGATATTCTCGACCGCAAGGCCCTGGGCAATATCGGCGTAATCCTTCGCCACAAGGTTTATCACGTCCACCATATAGCTCTTCATAACGTAAACGTCGCTGGAGGCGTCGGTATTGAAGTAGCTGCCTTTGCCGTCGGGAGTCTCGCCGCCGATATAAAAGGTGCGGCCGCCGCCGGTGGTGGTCAGGACGGCGTTAGGCGCGTCCAGGCCGAAATCCCCCAGATCGTCAGGGGCTTCCGCGGCCCGGCCCTCGCTGGTGACGTTCTGGAAGGCGTTTACAAGGGTGTCAATAGCCGTGGCCTTGAGGGTCACGCCGTAAAAGCCCTCCATCGTCCAGCCGCTCTCGCCCCTGCGGAGGCTGTAGCTGCCGTATTTGTTGGTCACGTCCGCGCCGATAAGCTCGTCGCCGGAGTAGGAAAAAATCTTTACAACCTCATCGTCGGTGTACATTTCGCCCAGGGAGTCGCCCTCCCCGCCCTTGGTCAGGAAATATATCCCCCCGATAAGAAGGCCGATAACAAGCAGCACGATTACGGTATTGATCGCGAATTTAACGTTCCTGCTCATGGCTTACCTCCATTTTCTTCAAGCTCCGAACTCCGGGCTATTTACAGGTGACGCCTGCGGAGCCAGATTATTATTCCCGCCAGTATGATCGCCACAGGCAGGGCAAAGCAGAAGATCATTCTGTACATTTTCTGCTGCGACTCGGTCATGATCAGCCGGGTGGAGCTAAGGCTCTTGCCCTCGATGGTGAGCTTAGTGCTGTTGAGACCTATCATTTCATAGGAGCTGCCCACAAAGAAGCTGTTGTTGCCTATGCTGCTCTCTCTGAGGAAGCCGGTCATATCCGCCACCTCGGCGTACTGAGTCACGCCCCAGAAGGAGGAGCTGCCAGCCACAAGCAGACGGGCGGTCTTGTCATAGTCCTCGCCGACGGTCTTTTCCAGATAAACCGCCAGGTCGTAAACTCCCTGAACTCCCTCGCCCATACCGTTAGTCTCGCCGTTCTCGTCATAGAGCAGCTCGTAGGCCATGCCCTGCTTGGTAGTGTAGAACACGGTTTTTTCGGTTATGGCTCCCAGATTGTCCTGCTTAAATGAAACGCTGCGGCAAAGAGTGGCGAACACGGGAACGTTCTTGCTCACAACGTCCTTGGTAAGTCCGCTCTCCACCACCTGGGGGAAGATTACGTCAAGGCCGTTGTTGGGATTTTGGGTGCTGTAGTTGGGATTGCCCTCGGCCACCACGTTGTCGCCAAGAGAGACGCCCCACTCGGCAAGGTACGCTTCAAGCCGGGGCAGCTCAAAATACGGCTCCACGGCTATCTGCACGCTGCCGCCCCGATCAAGGTAGTCGTCCAGCCGGTCGATCTCCTCGGGGAGGAAGTCGTCCACCGGCGAAATAATATAAAGCATCTGGCACTGGTCGGGAACGTCGGCCATTTTCAGGCTGAACTGGGCGGCGGTGATATTCTCTCCAGCCAGTACGTTGACCATTTCGGAGGGGCTGGGTTCGCCGTGATCGGTGGTGAAGCAGACCACCGTTTCCTCCTGGCTGATAACGTAGGCCAAGGCGTTGGTAAGCCTGCTCTCCAGCACGGCGGCGCTGGGATAACGCTGACCGGTGGAGGCGTCGCTGGAAATTTCAAACATATCTATATAGCTTATCATCCGATGCCTGCCGTTGGAGGCGTTCTCAATGATAAGGCTGTGTTCGCTGACGTTCTCGATGTCCGTGAACCTATTGACGAAGCCGGGATCCTTGATATAGAATACGTCCTCGTACTTCAGCTTTTTGGACGCCGCCACGTATTTAAGTATCACCTCGTTGACGTAGCTGTCCTTTTCGCCGCTGTCGCGCATATAGTAAACGGTTACGTCGTTATCCCCCTCGTCCAGCTCGGAAAGTACGTCTTTAGTGGCCTTTCCTATCTCGTAAAGGCCGTTTTCCGTAAGGTCGATGCGAGTGGCCGGGAATTTTTCCGACAGGGCGGCCGCCAGAAGGTTGACCAAAACGAAGATCACTATTGCCCCGACTATAAGCACCGTATTGTTAGCGCCGTACTTGAGGCGGCGTTTGTTGAGTTTTTTCATATCGCACGCCCCTCCTTTAGCTCCAACGGCGCTTTTCTATGCCGCGCACCGTCAGGAACACGAACAAAGCCGAAATACTCAGGTAATAGATCACGTCCTCGGCCATCAGGATGCCGTTGCGGAAGTCCGCGAACCTCCCCGTCACCGCCACGAGGCTGATGACCTGATTTAAGAGATCGACTCCCGTGGAGGGGAGTATCCCCGCCAGGAACGAGGCCAAAAGCACGCCTATGGTTATGACAAGGGCAATGATCTGGTTCTCGGTCACAGAAGAGAAAAACAGTCCTATGGAAACAAAGCACAGTCCCAGCAGCAAAAAGCCCAGGTACGAGGCCAGTATCTTGCCCCAGACAGGGCTGCCGTGAATGGCGATTATTACCACGTAAGGGAAGGTGGTGACCATGGCGCCCCCATAGACGCACATGGCGGCCAGGAGCTTGCCAAGGGCTATGCTCCAGACGCTGACCGGCGACGACAGCAGTAGCTGTTCCGTCCGGCTGGCCCTCTCCTCGGCAATGAGGCGCATGGTCAGCACCGGAACCAGCAGCACCAGTATCAGCAGGCTGCTGTACATGGGTATTGAAATGTCGCCGCTGCCGCTGACAAGCACGTATTCGTTAAAGTAAAAGCCCGAAATAAAGGCGAAAACTCCAATGAACACATAGCCGATGGGCGAGGTGAAATAGGCCGTCAGCTCACGCCTTAGTATCGCCTTCATTGGCCTTCACCTCCTCCGTTTCCCCCGTTAGCTTGATAAATATATCCTCGAGACTGAGTTCGTTGGTTTTCATTTCAATTATGGTTCCTCCGGCTCCGGCAACGGCCACAGACACCTGGCGGCGCACGTCGCCCGCGGCCTTTATCAGGTACTCGCCCCCGTCGGCGCGGTCGTTAACCAGTTCAGCGCCGGTCACGCCCTCAACCGAACGTATGGCGGCAATAACGGTCTCGCTGTCCCCGTCTATGACGGCGGTGACGGAGTTTTCGCCCTCCACCATCCGGGACAGGTTCTCGGGGGTGTCCTCGGCCACGATCTTACCCTTGTTGATGATCAGCACCCTATCGCAGACGGCGCTGACCTCCGGAAGGATGTGGCTGCTGAGAATAATGGTGTGACGCTTGGAAAGCTCCTTTATAACGGTGCGAATTTCAATTATCTGAGCCGGGTCAAGGCCGACGGTAGGCTCGTCCAGCACCAGCACCGCCGGATTGCCGATTAGAGCCTGGGCCAGGCCAACTCTCTGGCGATAGCCCTTGCTCAGGTTCTTTATTCGCCGCTTGCCCACATCGGCAATGGCCACAGTATTTTTTATGCCGTCAAGGTGGGTCTTTTTGTCGAGCTTTACCTTTTTCAGCTCGTACACAAAGCCCAGGTACTCGTCTACCGTCATGTCCAGGTACAGGGGCGGCTGCTCGGGCAGGTAGCCCACGCTGCGCTTGGCCTTGTTTGGCTCGTCCAGCACATCGTAGCCGTTGACGCTCACGGAGCCGTCAGTGGCGCTGAGACAGCCGGTAATTATATTCATAGTAGTGCTTTTGCCGGCTCCGTTAGGGCCGAGGAAGCCCAGTATCTCCCCGTTGTCCACGGTGAAGCTCAGGCCGTCCACGGCCACCTTGCCGCCAAAGCGCTTTGTCAGGTTTTTAACTTCAATCATTTTATTCCTCCATTCAGCCGCCATAGGCGCGAACACAGCGCGGAAAACGCCATTTATAAGGGCGGCGCGCCAAATATGCTCCAGGCCCCCTCAAATGCGCGGCTCTTACTTTTCACCCTTTAGGGCTATGCCCAGCTCGTCCAGCTGCTTTTGATCCACTGTGCCGGGAGACTCAACCATAAGCTCGCCGCTGTCCTTCACCTTGGGGAAGGCCATCACGTCGCGGATGGATTCCTTGCCGGTCATGAGCATCACCATGCGGTCAAGGCCGTAGGCCATGCCGCCGTGAGGAGGCGTTCCGTAACGGAAAGCGTTTATCAGGAAGCCGAACCTCTCCATGGCCTGTTCCGGGGTGAA
>CANQKL010000089.1 GCA_947624455.1 uncultured Clostridia bacterium | reverse complement strand
CGTTGACCGCCAGCTTGTAGTCGGTGATATAGGCGGAATAGCTGCCCCTGTTGCGGGCGGAAGCCTCGTCCTCCTCAAGGACATTCGCCCGGTCTTTGGCGTTGCCGATGAAGAAGATGTTTTCGCCGTCCAGCTTGTCGTAGCGGGTCTTGAGGCCCATGAACCTTGTCAGGTTCCAGGTCATGGGAACATAGGTGATCCCCCGGTAAACGATGAGGGGGTATTCGCTGTTTCTGCTGTCCATCATGACCCCGTTGAGGAACACGTCGAAGTCCGCCACGGTGACAGTGACGTTTTTGCCTTCGGCCATGACCAAAGAGGGAGCCAGGGTCAGAGCCAGCGCGGCGCAGAGCAGTGGAGCTATGAGTTTTTTCAGTTTTTTCAGTTTTTTCATGTTCAACATCCTTTCTTTTCGCGTTCACATTGCGTTACATATATTAGACGTTGAAAATTGAAAAAAGTTCCCATATTTTTAAATTTTTTTAAAAAATTTTTTCGCCAGATAAAAAACCGCATGGAGCGTTCAAAGGCATAGAAATGAGAAAATTCGCCCGTAAGGGCGAATTTTCTGAGAGCGCTGGGGCAACCCAAACGGTTTCCCCAGCGGCTACCCCTTCCGCATCGGGCGCTTGCGCTTACGAAATATCATTTTTATTATGATAAAAATGATATTTCTACCCCGATTATAGTATAAAATCTCGGGTACACGCCCCGAGATTTTATGTTTTTTTCGAAAGGGAGTTCCCTTTCGAGCTTTCCCCAAGTGCATAGGGCGTCTAAAAGGGCGAATTTTTTACGCAAAATCATCATTTTATAATGATTTTAGCAAAAATGGGTTTTTCAGTTCAGGCCGTTGGGATTCTTTTTCTGCCAGTTCCAGGTGTCCCGGCACATATCCTCTATGGTCTTTTCGGCTGTCCAGCCCAAAAGCTCCTTGGCCTTGGAGGGGTCGGAATAGCACTCCGGCACGTCGCCGGCCCGGCGGGGCTGGAACTCATAGGGCAGGTCGATACCGTTGACCTTCATGAAGCTGTTGACTATGTCCATTACGCTGTAACCCACGCCTGTGCCAAGGTTAATGGCCTCGGCCCCCTTGTGGGCGGCGGCGTACTCAATGGCCTTGGCGTGGCCCTTAGCCAGATCGACCACGTGGATGTAGTCCCTGACGCAGGTGCCGTCGGGAGTGGGATAGTCGTTGCCGAACACGCCCAGCTTGGGCAGCTTGCCTATGGCCACCTGGGAAATATAGGGCATGAGGTTGTTGGGTATACCGTTGGGATCCTCGCCGATGCGGCCGCTCTCGTGAGCGCCGATGGGGTTGAAGTACCTGAGCAGCACAACGCTCAGCTCCGGATCGGCGGCGCAGGCATCGCGGAAGATCTGCTCGCTCATTATCTTGGTCCAGCCATAGGGACTGCTGGTCCTGTAGGCGGGCATATCCTCGGTCAGCGGCACCTTCTCGGGTACGCCGTAAACGGTGGCGGAGGAGGAGAACACCATGTTATGCACGCCGTGCTTCGCCATAGTTTCCAGCAGGGTCAGGGTGGAGTCCAGATTATTCCGGTAATAGCGGACGGGGATCTTGCAGCTCTCGCCCACGGCCTTGAGTCCCGCGAAGTGGATTATGCAGTCGATTTGGTTTTCGCTGAAAATTTTGTCCATGGCCTCGCCGTCGGTGGCGTCGGCCTCGTAGAACTTGAAATCCTTGCCGCTTATTTCGCGGATGCGGTTGAGGGCCTCGGGCTTGGAGTTGCTGTAATTGTCCACGATGATGACCTCGTGGCCCAGCGCCAACAGCTCGATACAGGTGTGGGAACCGATGTATCCCGCGCCGCCGGTGAGCAGTACCTTCATATTTATCATCCTTTCGGTGTTTTATTAACTACATTATACAACTAAAACCTGGATTTGTAAAGTGTTTTGAGGGAAATTTTTCATTTCTAAACTGCAATATCAAAAGAGTGGTAATTGAAGATTTTTCTTGGCAAATTGTTTATCCGCGATTATACTTTAGGGAAGAACCAACGAACAATTAAATTTTGTTTTTCATCTAAACCGGCAAATTCCGAACCGTTATCGCCGATGATCGACTTGAAAACCGTCCGGAATTAATCGCCGTATAACGCCTCCACTTTCTCCATTCCCTCTTGAATCGCCGCGGTGTGCTTTCGTAAAAAAAGCGTCGGAGCAAAGACAAACTTTAAAACCGCCGAAGGCGGCGTACTCGCGAAAAGTCGAAAAGCAAGCGGAGGCGTGCATGAGGGCGGCTTACCCGCCCGAATAGCCGAAGCGAAGCGGGACTTTTCGCGAAAAAGGAGGAGCAGCGGAGTGAGCCAAACGACGGCTTTTTTGCGAAGCATAAAAAGTCGTCGCAAGCGAAACGACGCTTGCGACGACGTGGCAGGGGCAGAAGGACTCGAACCCTCGACCTGCGGTTTTGGAGACCGATATTCTACCAACTGAACTATACCCCTAAGTCTTACCTGCCTATTATAGCACAGGTAAGGACTGTTGTCAAGACTAAATTTAAAAATATTTTTACCTTAAAAACCCGTTGCCCACGGACGCGCCCCGACTTCAGGACAGAAATTCGCCCATAAGCTCATGACCCACGGCCCTGAACTGACCGTGCTTTTCCGCGCAAGCCTCGGTATAGACAAAGCCCGTATGGTTATCGTCGCCCTTACGGTACATGACGCAGGGTATGCTTTCGCCGCTGTGAGTCTTGATGGAAACGGGAGTTGGATGGTCGGGCAGAACCATGAACTTGTAGTCCTCGCCGCTCTCGTCGAGCCGGGCCTTCACATAGCCGATAATCTTCTCGTCTATCAGCTCCAGCGAACGCTTTTTGCCCATGGGATCGCCCTGATGGCCGCACTCGTCCGGAGCCTCAAGGTGGATATACACCAGATCGCAGCCCTCCTTGAGCAGGGCGTCGGCCGCAGCTTTGGCCTTGCCGTCAAAGTTAGTCGCAAGGGTGCCGGTGGCCCCTTCCACGTCGATGCTGCGCATACCCGCCAGGATACCTATGCCCTTTATCAGATCCACGGCGCTGACTACCGCGCCCTTGACCCCATAAAGCTCTTCAAAGCTGGACAGGGCGGGCTTTTTGCCCTCGCCCCATATCCAAAGGGAGGTGGCGGGATTTTTACCGGCGGCCACTCTCGCCTTGTTGACGGGGTGATCCCGGAGAATTTTTTCGCTCTTTTTCATAAGGTCGAGAATTACCTCGTTATCGGGAAGATAAGCCCCAACCTTTTTGTCGGAAATATCGTGAGGCGGCGTGAGCTTGAAGCTCTCAGGAGCATTGTCCCAGACAAAGAGATGGCGGTAGCTCACTCCGGGATAAAAATGTATCCCGCCGCCGCCAAGCTGGGCCTCCACCGCTTGGAGGAGCTGAGAACTCTCGGCGGTGGTTATCTCGCCCGCGCTGTAGTCCACCATGGTCTTTTCGGCGTAATCCTCCTCGTCGCTAAGAGTGACGGTGTTGGCGCGAAAAGCCGTCTGATCGGGCCGAAGCTCCACCCCGATGGACGCCGCCTCGAGAGGCGAACGGCCAGTGTAATAAAGCTTTGGGTCATAGCCCATGACCGACAGGTTGGCCACATCGCTGCCGGGCTTCATTCCCGAAGGCACAGTCTGCACCAGGTACAGGCTGCCCTTATCGGCAAAGCTGTCCATATTAGGCGTATTGGCGGCCTCCAGAGGGGTCTTGCCGCCCAGAGACTCAACGGGACGGTCCGCGCAGCCGTCCGCCAGCACTATTACATATTTCATGGTATCATTCCTTTCCTTGGATATAATAGCATAACCTGAAAAAAATTGCAACACGGGCGCATAAATTTAACAAAAAAAATTAAAAATAAACCCACCAAGGAGGATGATTATGAGTAAAATCAAGCGATACGGACAACACATTATACTTTCGGCCCTGCTGGCGGCCTTGACGGTCTTTGGCCTGTGGCAGTTCCGGCGCGCGAAGGAGCTGGAATACGCCCAAAACCTTATGTACCGCCAAATATTCACGGAATTTACGGGCTATGTGGACGACGTAGAGACTCAGCTGATGAAAAGCCGACTGGTCAGCGATCCGGGGCGGCTGGTGGATCTGAGCGGCGAACTTGACCGCAGCGCCTCGGCGGCCAAGGCCAGCCTGTGCGCCCTGCCGCTGGGCGAGACTTCGGTGGCAAGGACGGCGGAATTTCTGTCCCAGGTGGGGGATTACGCCCACAGCGTGTCCATGCGGGTGCTGCGGGGCGGAGAAATGACCGACGAGGAGCTGACCAACCTGACGGAACTGAACCATTGGGCCCAAAGCCTTCAAACGGGACTTGATGAGTTGCTTACCGATATGAACAACGGCACCGTAAGCCTCAGCCAGGCCAGCGCCCGCAAGCTGGCCGGAGGCGGGACTCGTGCGCTGGCGGGCAGCATGGCCGATTTGGAGGACGAGATCCACGACTATCCGTCCCTGGTGTACGACGGTCCCTTTTCCCAGCACGTAATGAACCGCAGCCCCATATTTCTGGAGGGGAAGAAGGAATTGAGCGAGGACGAGGCGCTGAGCGCGGCCCGGGGCTTCCTCGGTATAGACGTGGAGCTGACCGGGGAAGGAGAGGGAAAGATCCCATCCTGGTACTTTGAGGGCGGCGGGGCGAGACTGGAGCTGTCCAAGGCGGGAGGCTGCCCGATCTGGATGCTGAAAGACAGGCCCGTGGGCGAGGTGCGGCTGAGCGTCGAGCAGGCCCGCCAATACGCCTCCGATTTTCTACGGAAAAACGGCTATATCGACATGACGGAGAGCTATTACGACCTGAAAGACGACTGCGCCGTGCTGAATTACGCCTGGACTCAGGAGGGCTACACGGTGTTCCCCGACCTGGTCAAGGTGAAGGTCGCCCTTGACAACGGCGAGGTGGTGGGCTTCGAGGGCCGAGGCTATGCCATGAATCACAGGATACGCGCAATACCCGAGCCAAAAATAACCTCCGCCGACGCGGTGAGGATGGCCAGTCCCGGGGCGAAGGTAGACGCCGTTTCCTACGCGGTGATACCGCTGGACAGCGGGGACGAAGCCTTTTGCTACCAGTTGAAGGGGAAGATCGACGACAAAAATTTCCTCATATATATCAATACGCAGACCGGCGAGGAGGAGGACGTGATGATCCTGCTGGAGACGGACACAGGGGTGTTGGCGGTTTAGACCGCCCGCACGGATGAGTCATTTTCAGGAGCATAAATATGGGCGAATGAGATAAAACTGTAAAGGGGAATGGCGCAGCCTGAGCTGCGCCATTCCCCGCTTCCGTTTGCCGTTTATTTTCTCCGGCGCGTGGATGTAAATGCCCCTTAAAACTCAGCTAATATCGCGGGTGCGCTCAGCGGAGTCAGTTTGCCGTGTTCCCAGACGAACAGCTTGGCTTCGGCCACATTCGGCACGTTATCAAAGCTGAAAGCAAGCGAAGTTTTCTCGCCGCTTTTTATGAACACGTTTTGTACATTCACGCCGACCAGCGCGCCGTCGCTGTCATAGAGCGCCATTATAATATCCGCGTCCGCGTCTGCGGCGTTGTTGCTGACGCTTGCAATGAACGCGGCGCTGCCGCCGCCCGTGATGCTTTTGGTGATCTCGGCGCTTATATCTCCGATCTTAAAATTGTACACGTTATAGGCATAATCGTAAACCGCAAATTTAAGCGTTTCCTCATCCATATCCGTTATGTCAAGCGTTATTTCCGTCTCTTTTTCCGCCTTGATCGGCACGCTGACCGTTTCGATTCCGTCGCTCGCCTCGACGCCCATCAGATAGCGGTCGTCGCTCGCCTTAAAGGCCGCGTATTTTTTGCCGCCCTCTTCATAAATCCTCGGATCTCTGATCTCGGGCAGCTTAGAATCGACGTAAAATTTATACGTCTTTTCTTCGGTCTTGATTGCGTCTCCGTATACGAATTTGCCGGACAAAACCGCAGTATAGTCGCCGGCGGGAAGACCTAGCCCCTCCAGCGAAATTTCCGTGAATTTATTAATGCTTTCGGGCAGGCGGCACAGGCCCTCTTCCATCTCTTTCACAAGCACAACATTGCCGTCCGCGTCTTTAATGGTCAAGGCCGTGTCAATGAGACTGCGCAGCATACGCACTTTTATCATAAAATCCGTATCATCCAAGCCGGATATGCCAACATAGCTTTCGCTTTCATATTCGCTTGGATCTTCGTCGCCGTTCAAAAATATGTTTTCGCCAAGCAACAGGGAGCCGCATCCGATATAACCGTTCTCGATGCTGCCGCCCTCCTCAAAATACGAGGGAGAAAACGCGCTGAAGGCTGTCCAGTCGCCGTAAAATCCCGTGTACGGTATGCTCGCTTTTGTCACCGAGCCGTCATTCGCGCTTAGGATCACATATCCGTCTACCCAAAAGCCGTTTGTAAAAATTTGCTTATTCGCCGCGGTCTGCTCGCCGTTTAGGGTTATTTCGACGCATATATCTTTTTCTCCCTTCGCGGGGACCGTCACGCTTTCGGGCTTATCGACCGCGGCGATCTCAAGCGGAACTGAGTCAGAGATCATATTTTTGCCGTTTACGTTTTCATATCCGTCGGTTAGCGCGTAAACAGATATATTATCGTAGGTCACGTCGTTGTCGGTCAGGTTTTCCGCCGTGAACATAAGCGTTATCTCA
>CANQKL010000088.1 GCA_947624455.1 uncultured Clostridia bacterium | reverse complement strand
GAAAAGGAAGCGGACCTGCGGGAGCAGAAAATGAAAGCGGAGATCGCCCTCAAGGAGAGCCAGGGTGAGCTCCACCGGCTGCGGACCGACATAGCCGCCGGAAAGTATATCAGCGTCGAGGAAGTGACCCTGGACTACTCCCGGTTCTTCGTGACCTTCAAGAAATTCGCGCAGGCCCTGCCCTCTCGGATAGTGAGCGCAGCGGGCAGCACGATAGACCCCCTGGAGGCCCGGCACCTGGAGAAAGACCTGCAAAGCGAGGTCCAGACGCTGCTCAAAAATTTTGTGGTGGCCGGAGTGACCGAGCTGCCGCAGAAAAGGAAAGCGGAGCCGGAGGAACCCCCCGCAGCGGAGCCCCCGGCCCCCCAGGAAAATGTCGAAGCCTAGAGGCCGCCGCTTCCGCAAGTATCTGGTCTCGGAGTACCAGAGAGAGGCCCTCCAATACCTAAAGCCCCCGGAGGATATAACCGTCTCGGAGTGGGCGGAGAAATACCGGGTGCTGGACAGCAAGACCTCCGATATGCCCGGACCCTGGCGCAACTACATCACCCCGTACCTGGTCGGCGTGATGGACGAATTCTGCAACTACTTCACCGAGGAAGTGGTCTTTGTAAAGCCCACGCAGGTGGGCGGCACCGAGGCCCTTCTGAATATGCTCGGCTGGATAATCTCGCAGGACCCCTCGGACACGATGTTTGTCTACCCCTCGGACGCCCTCGCGGAGCGCACCAGCCGGAACCGCATAGACCCCATGTGCCGCCTGGCCGCACCCCTCCGGGCACGATACCGGGCAAACCAGAGCCAAAAGCTGGAGATGCGCTTTCAGGGCATGAGCCTGTATCTGACCGGCGCAAACTCCCCCGGCGATCTGTCCAGCAGCCCCATCAAGCGGCTTTTTCTGGATGAGGTTGACAAGTTCCCAGGGGCCAGCAAGAAAGAGGCCGACCCCATAAAGCTGGCCCGTGAGCGGACCAAGACCTTCCGCAACCGCAAAATCTGCATGGCCAGCACCCCCACCCTAAAGACCGGGCACATCTGGCGGGCAAAGGAAGACGCCGACGTCGAAAAGCACTACTTCGTGCCCTGCCCCCATTGCGGGAAATACATAGAGCTCAAGTTCGCGCAGATCAAATTCCCGGATGAGGAAGGAATGTCCTATGCAGACCGAGCGGAGCTGGCAAACTACGTCTGCCAGGAATGCGGCTGCATAATCACCGATCAGGACAAGCCCCAAATGCTCCGCAGCGGAGAGTGGAGAGTTGTCCGGGAGACTTCCAAGGCGGCCCGCAAGGTGGCGTTCTGGATAAATACCCTATACAGCCCCTTCGTCCGCTTCTCGGAGATAGCAAGGGAATTCCTGCTCAGTAAGGACAACCCAGAGACCTTCCAGAACTTTGTCAACAGCTGGCTGGCGGAGCCCTGGGAAGACACCAAGCTCAAAACCAACGCAGACATGGTGCTGGAGCGCCAGACCGAGCTCCCCGCCCTAGTCCTCCCGAAATGGGCAAAGCTACTGACCGGCGGCGTGGACGTGCAGGAAAACTGCCTATATTGGACGATCAGAGCCTGGGGCGACTTCCTCACCTCCCAATGTATAGCCCACGGGCAAGCCCTATCTTTCCTCGAAGTGGAGCAGCAGATGAACCTCCGCTATGAGCGGGACGGCGGCGGGGACGGCATGGTCGTCCAACTGGCCCTGATAGATTCCGGCGATCAGACCGACGCCGTCTATGAGTTCTGCGCCTCCAACTCGGACTGGGCGCTTCCCAGCAAGGGCTCCTCCCACGCCATGACCGGCCACTTCAAGTATTCGGTCATAAACAAGCCCGGCAGCAGCGCCAACGGCATGAACCTGGTCCTGGTAGATACAGACAAGTACAAGGACATGATCGCCGGGCGCATGAAAAAGCCAAACGGCACCGGCAGCTGGATGGTCCACCTGGACTGCGACCTGGACTATGCCGAACAGGTGACAGCGGAGCATAAGGTGAACACCCGCGTCGGGCAGCGTATCGTCCAGAAATGGGAAAAGAAATCCACCCACGCCGCGACCCACTATCTGGACTGCGAGGTGTACGCCATGTGCGCCGCAGATATGCTCGGAGCCCGCAGCCTGCACCTGCAGACCGTGGAGCCCCGGACCGAGGTAAAACAGGACCCGGCCCCCGCCGAACCGGCAGCAGATAGCTGGCTCGGAATAGGCGGCGGCCAATGGATATGAAAGGACGGAGACATGAGCATTCCTCTGACCGGCAGCACACCGGCGGAACAGCTGGCCCAGGTAAACAGGGCCATCCAGAAAATCCTGATCGGCGGCCAGTCCTACAAGATCGGCTCCCGCTCCCTCACGCGGGCAGACCTTTCCCTTCTCCGTGAAATGCAGAAAGACCTGCAGGCGCAGGTGGCCGCAGACGAAGACTCCCACCTCATGTCGGAGACCTACGTCGCCGTTTTTGACGGGAGGTAAGCGCCATGGCGAACTGGCTCGACAACATCATCGGCTGGATAAGCCCGCAGGCCGCAGCAAAGCGGGCGGCGTGGCGCAGCGTGCTGGACGATCAGCGCAACTATGACGCCGGGAACAGTGGCCGCCTGAACGCCAACTGGCGCGTGACCAACCAGAGCGCCGAATACACCGACCGTTACAGCAGGGACACCGTCCGCGCCAGGGCCCGCGACCTGGAGCGCAACTCGGACATGATGAATTCCGTGGTCGGCCCCTTCGTGCGGAACGTGGTCGGCAAGGGCCTCATTCTCCAGGCCGGGACCGGCAACGCCACCCTCAACGGGGAGATCGAAGACCTCTGGAAGATCTGGTGCAAAAAGCGGAACTGCGACGTGACCGGCACCCAGAGCTTTAACCAGATACTCCGCATGGCCGTCCGCAGGAAAAAGGTCGACGGCGGCATTCTCTTTGTCAAGAGATACACCACCGGCGGCATACTCCCCTTCAAGCTGCAGATGTTCGAGGTGGACGAACTGGACGCCTCGCAGGTGGCCCCAAAGCATGAGGGCAACCGCGTGATCGGCGGCATAGAGTACACGCCCTATAATGCCCCGGTCGGCTACTGGATACGGCAATATGACGTGGACGGGCTGGAGATCAGGGCTCCGATCTACGTCAAGGCGGACGACGCCATCTTCTATTTCAGCAAGCGCCGCCCGTCCCAGCTGCGGGAAATGTCCGACATGAGCCAGACCATAACCCGCATACGGGACACCAACGAATTCATGGTGGCCGTGAGCGTGAAGCAGCGCATCGAAGCCTGCCTCTCGGTCTTCATCAAGAGAGCTTTCCCCACGGCGGGCCTCGGCAGGAACGGCAACGTCGCCACCGGCCCCCGTGAGAGCTACGACGGAAAGACCCTCAGCCCCGGCATGATAAAAGAGATGAACGTGGGCGATGAGGTCCAGGTGGTCAACCCCCAGGGGCAGGCCACCGACGCCTCCGCCTACACCAAGCTGCAGCAGCGCCTTATCGGAGCCGGGCAGGGCCTGTCCTACGAGGCAACCAGCCGGGACATGAGCGAGACCACCTACTCCAGCGCCCGGCAGGCGATCATCGAAGACGGCATGACCTACGCGGAGGAAGACGAACTTCTCTCCGACGTGATGGACGAAATCTATGAGACCTTCATAATTTCCGCCGTCCTGGCCGGAAAGCTGAAAATCCGGGACTTCTGGGAGAACAAAGACAAATACTTTGCGCACAGCTTTGTCAAGGCCCCCAAACCCTGGATAGAGCCCAGCAAAGAGACCATGGCCACCAAGACCGCGCTGGAGAGCGGGCAAAAGACGTTCAAACAGATCGCCGCCGAAAACGGGACCGACTGGCGGAAACAGATCGACGATATATGCGAGGTCCTGAAATACGCCCGTGACAAACACGGTGTAGACCTTGGAGGTGTAATCCTTGGACAGAAAAAGAGTGACGGCCTCTATGTCGAAGACGAAGCCGAACCCGATACCGACCCTGGGACAGTTCCTCCGGGAAATGACCCGGCAGGCGCTGACGGCCAGGAAGCCCCCGCAGATGGCGGAGATCAGGACCAGGGCGCTGACGCCCCCGCCGGGGACGAAGACGGAGAGGCCCAAAGCGGGGAGTGAGGCGCAGCGGTCCTTCATCGGAGCCACCCTCACCCGCGTTGACGGCGAAGGGAACGAGCGCCGCTTCATCCTCTCGTTTTCTTCGGAGGAACCCTATGAGCGGTGGTGGGGCACCGAGATACTGGACCATGACCCCGCAGCGGTCGACCTTACCCGGCTGAACGAGCTCGGCGTCCTGCTTTTCAACCACAACCGGGACGCCGTGGTCGGCAAGATCATCCGGGCATGGATAGACAGCTCTCGCGGCTACGCGGAGGTGGAGTTTGACACCGACGAACAGTCCGAGATCATCTATCAGAAAGTGCGGAGCGGGACCCTGAAAGGCGTGTCCGTCGGCTACCGCATAGACGTACTGGAAGAAGTGCAGGCAGGAAAGACATCCACGGACGGCAGGTTCACCGGCCCTGCTGAGATCGCAAGGAAGTGGTGGCCCTTCGAGATCAGCATCGTGTCGGTTCCCGCAGACGGCACCGTGGGCGTGGGCCGGGAGGCCGAAAACGCCCGCCAGCCGGTCCCTCTGGACGTTCTGGAGGCCCAGCTTCAAATAAACAAGAATTTTATGGAGGTGCAACAGCATGAATAAGTTGCAGCAGCTTCTCGCCCGCCAGCAGGCGCTGGTGGACGCCGCGAGAAGCGCCAACCGCTCCATGACCGAGGCCGAACAGTCCGAGTTCGACGACCTGCAGCGCCAGATCGACGAGGAACGGGCCAACGGCGGCCAGGAGCGCCAGGGGCAGTCTGCGGCTACCGCCGCCACTGCTACCACCACCAACCCGCCCGCTGACGCCCCCGCCGGGGCCCCCGCCGATAACGAGCGGGCCATCCAGGCGGAGCGGGACCGTGTATCGGAGATCACCGCCCTGTGCCGTGACTTCGATCTCCAGCCGGATGAGTACATCCGCAACGGCACCACCGTGGACGCCGTGCAGGCGGCCATCATCCAGCGCCTGCGGGCGGACAACGCCCCCATCGGCTCCAACGTCCGCGTGACCGGCAGCGGTGAAGACGACTTCCGGCGGGACGCCACCGACGCCCTTCTTCTGCGCTGCGCCCGCGTCAACGTGCAGAACCCCACCGATGGCGCACGTCAGCTGCAGGGCATGAGCCTGCGGGACCTGGCCATCGAGTGCCTGAGCCGCGAGGGGCAGAACGCCAACAGCCTGCTGCGCATGAGTTCCGACGATCTCTATGCCCAGCTGTGCCGCCAGTTCTACAACCCCACCGCAGCCTTCCCCGCGATCATGGACCAGACCATCCGCAAGAGCATTGTGGAGCTCTACAACCACGTCCCCACCACCTTCCAGGCGTTCACCACCAAGGGCACCCTGAAGGACTTCAAGCAGACCGCAGACCATGAGTATGTGATCGGAGGCGTGGGCGACTGGCTGCTGGTCCCGGAGAATGGGGAGCTCAAGCCGGATATGCCCCGGACCGAGCTTCTGCCGCAGCGCAAGCTGGACACTTACGGCAAGCAGTTCTCCATGACCCGGCAGGCGTTTATTAACGACGACATCGGCTTCATCACCGAGGTGCCGGGCCTCTACGCGGAGGCGGCCAAAAAGACCATCGACAAGCAGGTCTACAAGATTCTGTTTGATAACAAGACGATCTTTGACGGCAAGCCGCTGTTTGACGACAGCCACCGGAACCTCATCAAGACCGGCAGCAAGCCCACCCAGACCGCCATTCAGGCCATGATCCTGAAAATGCAGCAGCAGAAAGATCAGTTCGGTGAGGCGATCTACATCACCCCCCGGACCATCGTCGTGCCCGTCGGCTATGAGTTCGACCTGGCCGTCATTCTGCGCAGCGCCCAGGTGGTCGGCAGCAACAACAACGACATCAACCCGCTTTACAACTACCCCCTGCAGATCGTCCAGAGCCCGGTCCTCAACGTCCTGGCTGGCACCAACGAGTGCCCCTGGTTCATGTTTGCGGACAACGCCAGCGCCCGTGGCATTCAGGTGGACTATCTGAACGGCCAGGAGACCCCCACCGTCCGCCGCATGGAGGCCCCCGGCGTCCTGGGCTTCACCTGGGATATGTGGCTCGACTGGGGCATTTCCGTCCGTGACTTCCGGGGCATTTGCCGGAACAAGGGCGCGAAGATCGAAGCCGAATAATCGGAGAAAGGAGAAGCGAAAATGGCTAAAGCTGTGAGCACCGCTACTTACTGGCAGCGGGGAGAGTCCCTGGACTACACCAACCCCGACGCCGAGATCATCCCCGCCGGGTCCGTCGTGTCCCTGGGCAGCCGCATCGGCGTGGCGGGCACCGAAATCCCCGCCAACGGCGTGGGCTCCGTCCACGTCATGGGCGTCTTCATCATCGCCAAGACCGAGAGCGAAGACGTCAAGATGGGCGACGCCCTCTATTTTGACGCGGACACCGGCAAGATCACCAAGACCGGCGAGGGCAAGGTCCCCGCTGGCTACGCCGCCGCCCCCTCCGCTACCGAGGACACCACCGTGGCCGTCAACATCGGCTTCCCGCCTGCCACCGGCAGCACCAGCCCCGCCCCCGCAGCGAAGACCAAGCTGTCCGAGCTGGACGATGTGGAGATCTCCGGCGAGGCCGCCGA
>CANQKL010000087.1 GCA_947624455.1 uncultured Clostridia bacterium | reverse complement strand
CCCATTTTTGCTGAAAACCTTTATTTAAGCCAAATTTATGTATTATAAAACCCGGCGATAAAATCAAATTTATGAATTGATGTAGAAAAACCGCCTTTTTACGAGAAAAAGACGGTTTTTCTTTTTTTCTATGCCCTTGGACGGTCTGCGCCATTTTTTTACAACCCCCAATTAAGACTTTATTTTCGTCTGCTGCCCCGCTTAGATTCCACATTACGCTTAATATCCAGCATACGTTCGTCGCTGGACTGCTTAAACTTTGCCATCTTGTCCTCAAAAGACATATCACTGTTGCCTGAGGAAAATGTCACCTCGGCAGGACGACCGGAAAATGGCACGCTCTTAGGCTTAGGCTCCACAGCCTTCTTGATAGACAGACTGATCTTACCGCCGGGTTCTATGGTCAGTATCTTCACCTTTACCGTCTGACCTACGGTGAGATGCTCGTGAATGTCCTTCACATAGTCGCGGGCTATCTCCGATATATGTACCAAACCCGTTTTTTTGTCCGGCAGATTCACAAAGGCTCCAAACCCCGTAATGCCAGAAACTTTGCCCTCTACAATGCTACCAACTTCCAAAGCCATAAAGGCATATTACCCCTTTCAAAACGTAAATTCAGCTTCAGTTAGCGACAACGAACACCGTCTCATCCTCGCTGACATAGCCGTCGGCGCGGACGGAATCCTCAAAGAACTCATCGCTCTCATAGTATTCCTTCTTTTGTTCCAACTGACTGAGCTCACTTTTTTTCTGCGCGATAGCCTCATTGCAGTCGCTTATGTTATGGCGCACACGGGAAATGTGGAGCCAGATGTTGCATACCATAAAGATGAAGCAGCAAATAACAAACGTCGTAAACCCCGCAGCCAAAAGTCTGCGAAATCTTTTTCTTGTTATTTTCCTGCCAAAAAGCTTCATCGGTATCACTCCCCGTGCTTTGCGGCCCGCCGCTGTCCGGCATGATCGCTGACAAGAGCAGTTCCACTGCTCATACAAATAGTATATAACAAATTTTTTGTTTTGTAAAGGGTTTTATAGCATTTTTTTGTAATTTTTTTGAATTTTTTTGCGCATTTTGCCTGCGGACGCGAAACGCGCAAAGCCGCGTTTTATTTTATTGAAAACATTTTTTATCTTGCATATAATGTCGTTAAAATACAAGCGGATTCCCCTGAGCAAAAAGAACGCCGGCCTCAGTATCAACCGCAGTCCCTTCATGGCCAGCCGGGCCAATCGCCGCGTAAGTCCGCCCAGGCACAGCAGGTACAGGGCGAAGCCGCAGGCCGCCGCCAAAAGTTGGTACAGCCGCACGCTCCCGTCCCCAAATTTCAAATTTATACATATCACCGCCGAGGCGGAAAATATCCAGAACAGCAGATCCGCCGCCATGGTCAAAACCGGCCCGGGCTTCAATTCCTGACGGACGGCGCCAATGACCGCCGCGGCGGCGGCGCAGACCGCCCCGGACAGCAGCCCCCACAGCATACTGAACAGTTGGGCAGTGGTGGAAACTGTCATTTGGTCAGACGCCCCCAAAGCGAACCCCTTGCGGCCCGGGAATAAGTACAGCTGTCCACAAGTCCAACCACCGTGGCCTCGCCCTGCTCCACGCTGACCTGATTGAGCTTGAGGCCCTCGCCCGTTATCGTCAGACGATCCTCGCCTACTCTGAGTACTATTCGTTTATCGTCGAAGCTCTCTACGTCGGTCACCGCCGAAACACAGAGCTTTTCTCTGTTTTCCAGAATAAGATTTCCTCTGTCGGACACACAAACACCCCCTCAGCCCTATAATTATATGTTGAGAGGGTGGAAAAATATTACTGTTTTTTCTCTAAAGCTATAAGCTTTTCCAGTTCTTCATTGGCCGACTCCCACTGGGACATCTGGGCGTCAAGCTCTTCTTCGGCGGCCTTGAGGGCGGCGGTCAGCTCCATCATCAGCTCAAAGTCGCTGCCAGCGGAGTTTATCTCCTGATTCAGCCTGGCGACCTCCTCCTCGCCCGCGGCAATAGCCTCTTCAAGGCGGCGAACCTTGCCCTCCTGACGGCGGATCGCGCTCTGATGCTCCTTTTGCCGCCTGTAATCGCTGACTGCGGGCTTCCCGTCCAAAGCCGCCTCGGGAGCGGCCTCCCGAGCCGCCCTGTACTCCATGTACTGATCATAATTAAAATCGTAGGAACGCACTGTCCCATCCTCAAAGGCCAGCAGCTTTGTGGCCAGCTTATTTATGAGATAGCGGTCATGGCTTATCATGAACACTGTGCCGTCAAAATCCTCGATAGCCTGTTCAAGGGCCTCCCGGGCCGGAATATCCAAGTGGTTGGTAGGTTCGTCCAGCAGCAGGAAGTTGGCTCTCCGGAGCATGACCATGAGCAGGGCCAGCCGGGCCTTTTCTCCGCCGCTGAGCCGGTCAACGGTCTTTAGCACATCGTCATCCCGAAACAGGAAGGCCGCCAGCGCTCCCCTCACCTCGGGAAGGATCATTTTGGGGTATTCGTCCCAAAGCTCGTCCATAACCGTCTTATTTCCGCTCAAGTCGCTGCGGTCCTGGTCGTAATACGCCTCCTTAAGCTTCACGCCCCGGCGGACGCCGCCGCTGTCCGGCGTTACCGTCCCCTTGACGATGCCGTAGAGAGTGGATTTTCCGCAGCCGTTCGGCCCCAGCAGAAAGACCCTGTCCCCGCGCTTTATCTCAAAAGAAACGTCGGAAAACAACCGCTTTGTCCCATAGGTCTTGGACAGGCCCTCGGCAAAGAGTACGTCGTCGCCGCTGCGCTGGGCCGCGGGGAACTTGAATCTGATGCCGGCCTTTGTCTCCTCGGGCTTTTCCAGAGTTTCCTCCAGACGGTCGATGGACTTCTGCTTATTTGCGATTATCTTGTAATTCCTCTCCTGGTTCCACCGCTTCTGCTGCTCTATCATGCCCTCGATCCGCTTTATTTCCGCCACGGTATTGTCGTATTTTCGCCAGGCGGCCTCCCGCGCCTCGGCCTTTTTCCTCATATACTCGGAGTAGCCTCCGCTATAGCAGCTGAGGCGGCCGTTTTCCAGCTCGAAAGTGGACGTGGTCACCTTATCCAGAAAATACCGATCGTGACTGATCACAATAAAGGCCCGGTTATAGCTCCTGAGAAAATCCTCCAGAAAGGCCGAAGCCTCAAAATCCAGATGGTTGGTCGGCTCATCCAGCAGCAGGAGGTTGGCGTCGGAGAGCAGGGTACGGGCCAGGCCAAGCCTGGTCTTTTGCCCGCCGGAGAGCTGATCGAGGCGGTGGGAAAGCTCCTCCTCACGAAAGCCCAGCCCAAGCAGCATAGACCGGGTCTTTGCCCGGAAAACCATGCCGTCGCCCCTGAAGTACTCGTTGTTGAGCAGATCCTGCCGCTTCACAAGAGCGTCTATATCCCCACGCTTTTCCTCGATGCTTTTATGGATATCCGCCAGCTCCGCCTCTATGTCCAGCAGGCGGGAAAACACGGTCAGCACATAGCCGTAGGCGGTGAGTTCCGTCTTGTCCGGCGGGGTCTGCTCCATATATCCCAGCTTTAACAGGCTGTTCTTCACAAAACCGCCCTCACAGTCCTCCTCGCCCATGATTATCCTGAGCAGGGTGGTTTTTCCCGTTCCGTTGGCGCCGATAAAGCCTATCTTTGAATTTTCATCTACATTAAATGTCAGATCCTTAAAAAGCGTTCGTTCGCCAAAGGATTTGGACACTCCGTTTGCCATTAATAAAGATGCCATAACACTTTCCTTAACTTTGATTTTACTGCCTGTCCCGCCGTCCGGTTTGTCCGAACGGAAGCTTAAAGGGGCCAGCGCCGCTTAATCCTCTTTTATGAGGGATTGATTCTTTTCGATGGGCGCGTCCAGCACGTAATTGCCGAACTCCACGCCGGTCCTGCCGTCAACGAGGATCTGCACGCTGTCCACCTTGCTAAGCTCAGTCAGAGAATTGACTATGCTGTACAAAAACATGGTGGTGGAGGATGAGCCTGAGGACACCTTTTCCAAGAGGTCGCCGGACAGGTTGACAAAGCAGACTCCATCCTTGGTCTCGGCGCTGATCACCTTAAGATCCGCTGGCACGACCTGTACCAGGCTGGAGGAGGAAGGCCCCTTCATCAGCTCTGAGAGTACAAGTCTTTCCGTGGATATTGTGGATTGAAGCTCGATCTCCCTTTCCTCGGGAACGAGATACTGTCCCTCGGAATCGGGGAAGTACAGTACCAGAGTCTCGGTGGTGTCAGCTATGCTGTCCTGGGGGCTGAGTACCACGTCGTTCTTGCTGATACGGCCTATGACCGCGCCGGAGGTGGAGGATACCAGAGGTTCGCCCCCGATAAGTATTTCCACATTGTCTACGCCGTCCACCTCCCCAAGGGTGTTGACGATAGCATAGCGTGCCAGCATCTCGTCCACCTCGGTGTTTTGATAATATTCCTCGGACAGGTCTACGGTGGCCGTTCTGCCCATGAAGGACACATCCAGCAGCTTTGTCCCATCGGGCAGCACATTTATTAGCCCCTCTGTTCGCGGGCTTTTCGAAAGCTCTCCGATGAGATATTCCACCGTCGCGGCCCTGTCGGCGCCGGTCAGCTCGGTCTTGTGCTCTTCCTTCACGAGCGCGTCGCCGTCGGCGTTTTTATAATATATGTTAAAGGCTTTTTTTTCGCTGCCGCAGGAGCAAAGGCATAGCAATGCCAGCACAACTGCCGCCGCGCCACGAAGCTTATTCCTCATTCCTCATTCCTCTTTTCTGATCATAGGGCGCGGATTACTTAAAGGTTATCGGTATGATGATAATAAATTTGCTGCCCTTGCCTTCTTCGCTTTCCACCTGTATATTGCCGCCGTGAAGCTCTACCGCCGTCAGGGCGATGGACAGTCCTAGGCCGGTGCCTCCAGTCTCCCTGGCCCGGGCTTTATCGACACGGTAGAAGCGGTCAAATATCTTGTACAGCTCCTCCGGGGCAATTCCGATGCCGGTATCCTCGATAGTAATTATCGCGTTGCCCTCCTCCTTGGTCACGTCCATGGAGACTCTCCCGCCGGAAGGAGTATATTTTATGCTGTTGTCAAGAACGTTATATATGGCTTCCCATATCCGATCCCGCTCCACCTTGGAATACACGGGCCCTTCCGCAAAGAAATCCAGATTTATGTTCTTCTGCTCCGCCAAAGGCCGCAGCGCCTTGGCCACGTTGGCGCAGACCTCGCTGAGGTTCAATACGCTGAACTCCATCCTCGCCACGTTTGCGCTGCTGTCCATTTTGGTGAGGGTGAGCAGTTTGTTCACTATCCTTGTCAGCCGGTCAACCTGAACGTTCATATCCGTCAGAAATTCTTCCACCGTTTCCCGGTCGGCGTTGGGAGTGTTGAGCAGGGAGTCGGAAATGAGCTTTATAGAGCTAAGGGGAGTTTTCAGCTCGTGAGAGGCATTGGACACAAACTCCTGCCGCCTTTCCTCCTGTAACCTTATTCGGGCGGTCAGCTTGTTGAAGCTGTTGACCAACGTGCCAATCTCTCCGCCAGCCTGTATCTCAAGCACCGCGTCGGGGTTGTCCTCGGTCGTTTCCTCAAGCTGGCGGGTCAGGCTGCGGACAGGTTCGCTGATGATGCCCGCCATAATAAAGCCCACCACCCCTACAAGTATGCTGACCAGAACCGTCAGCATACCCAGTATGCCGCTGATCTTGTCCATATATTCAGAGATTTCCGCTCCCGAGGCCTGGTAGTAGATCACGCCCACCACGTTGCGGTCCTTAATGATGGGGACTGCTGCGCTGATTATCAGCTCGCCGGTGGCGTCCTCGCCCTCCACGGCGGTATTGTTGCCCCTTATGGCGTCAAGCACCATAGACGAGGGCATGAGACGCCCCTGCATGGCTCCGTTGTTCGAGTCGAAGGTCACAACGGCGTCACAGTCCAGCATAAGCACCCGTCCCCCGCTGCCAAGCTGCTGCTGTTGAAGAAGAAAGTTTATGCTGGATTCGCTGAGATCCTGATACTGGGCGATATAGCCGGAAATTACATTGGCCTGACCCAGTACCTGCACCTCCTTCTGACTGAGGGTGTACTGACGCATGGAGTTGGTGATGTACACGCTGATAAACACCATCGTAAAGGCTATCAGCAAGAAGTACGTGACTACCAGCTTCCAACGGATGCTGGCAAAAATGTCCTTAATTTTCTTTAAAATAGTAACCTACCCCCCATTTGGTGAGGATATACCGAGGCGAAGCGGCGTTAGGCTCGATTTTCTCCCGCAGGCGGCGAACATGAACGTCCACCGTGCGGATGTCGCCGGGGTAGTCATAGCCCCAAATTATGTCGAGCAGATTCTCGCGGCTGTAGACCTTGCCGGGATTGGAGACGAACAGCTCGCACAGATCAAATTCCTTGCTGGTCAGCTCTATGCTCCTGTCGCCGATGCGTATGCGGCGCAGGTTGTAGTCCAGCTCCACGTCCCCGGCCCGCACCAAAGACCGGTCGCCCGAAGCGGCGGCGGTACTGCGGCGGATGATAGCTTTTATACGGGCCTTCAGCTCAAGTATGTTGAAGGGCTTGGTCAGATAGTCGTCGGCCCCGTATTCCAGTCCAAGTATCTTATCCATGTCCTCGGCCTTTGCCGTGAGCATGATTATCGGCACGTTTGAAAACTCCCTCACCTTCTGGCATACGGTGAGGCCGTCGATCTTGGGCAGCATAAG
>CANQKL010000086.1 GCA_947624455.1 uncultured Clostridia bacterium | reverse complement strand
GGCTTCGTATTATATTAAAGCTCAAAAAGGCGATAGATAATTCAAAGGTTGTAAACGCGTCGCCCGAGGTTTACGAAATATTTGAAATGACGGGCCTTTCGGAAATAATTGACGTCGAGAGGGCGCTGCGTGAAATATCGGTTGACGGCTGTGAAAAAATCGGCGAGGGCGGTTTCGGAATAGTTTACCGTATCGACGATGAAACAATCGTAAAGATATATAAGGCGGTAGGAACAGACACGATAAAGCGCGAAATGAATTACGCGAAGCAGGCGTTTATCAAGGGTATTCCAACAGCTATTTCATACGATATGGTAAAATGCGGCGACCGTTACGGCGTGGTGTTCGAGCTTATAAAGTCCGACACGCTTGCTAACGCGCTTATGAAAGAGCCGGAAAGGTTTGACGAATATTTAAAAAAATACACCGAGCTCGTAAAGATTGTTCAATCGACCGACGTAAGCGATATAATTTCCGTCCACGCCAATGATTTGTACCGTAATGTATTCGCAGAAGTCAAGGATTACTTGACGGAAGCGGAATATGGAGAGCTTATGCGTCTGCTAAGCTCCATTCCCGACAGAAACACAATGGTTCACAGCGATTTGCACGTGCGCAACGTAATGGTTCAGGACGGCGAGTTGCTGCTTATAGATATGGACGAAATTATGTGCGGACACCCGATATATGATTTTTGTAACCTGTATTTCGCGTATAAGGATTTGCCCAGACAGCGCGGCGGCGCTTATACCATGCAGTATTTAGGCATGAGTCCGGAAATGTGTGAAAAATTTATCAAAAAATTCTGTGAAATATATTTCTCCGGACTGACAAGCGAGCAATTCAAAACAATGAATGACGGAATGGAGATTTTCGCGCAAATGCGCTTCGCGTACGCGCGTTTAATCCATCTAAACGCAACGTCCGCAACATACGGAATACCTCGTGAGACGCTGCTGGAAAGCACGGCGCAGCTTTTGAGAGAGTCCGTGCTGCCCGGCATTGACGCTGCGGTAGAGACTCTTGAATTTATATAATGTTCTCGGTCTTGTTGCCGGCGTCGAGCCCATCGCGCCCACGGAACGTTTTGCGTCACGCGAAAAGGCAATTCGCATGAACGGTATGTTTTATGACGCAATCTGTTGTGGACAAATTGTAAATTTTATGATACAATTTATTCGGTTGCGAACAGTAACATGAAATTTAACGGCGGACATATAAACCGATGAAAGGATGTCGGACTGTGAAAGCGGAACAGAAAAGACAGTATATATTCGGCGGAATTGTTGCCGCAGCGGTTTTGATTTGCATTATCGCGGTATTTATGCTGCTTAGCAAGACGGATTTGATGGAAATATCCATCCCTCAGATGATATGGGCTGGCGGTACGAATTGGTGTCGGGGTCGGAAGCGCGGCCCGTGACGCCCGAAGCGATTGACGAATACAATGTAAGTTTCCCCGGCGAAACATGCCGCGCCGTGAGAGCGACGCGGACGATAAAGGAACATCTTGACGGCGCGCAGCTTGGCTTGTATCTGTACGACGCGGTGTGCGGAGTCGATATACTGGTCGGCGGCGAGATGCTTTACACGAGCTTTGAGGGAGCGCCGAGAGATGAGGCGGGGTTTGCCGTTACGGACGGATTTAAGCCTTCTCCGTCGGAGACTTTAGCGATTTATCTGCCGGAGGATTATCTTGGCAAGGAGCTTACCGTTGTTACGTACTTCACAGAGGAAACCGAGGAAATAATCCCCGTTTTCCCGTATATGTGCAGCGTTGACACGGCATATTCTGTCACCTCGGTGGAGAATGTTCCGCCCATTTCGTGCGCGACGCTGTGCGCTATTCTCGCTTTTTTGACGGCGCTGATATATGTCCTCGATATATCCAACGGAAAGTCCGACAAAAAGGCGCTGCTGCTGACGCTGTTTTACCTTATGCTGACATTGAAACACGCGTTCACGTCTCTCGCGGGGTCATACAGCCTTTTAGGGGTCAATATGAATATGCTTGACTTTGTGTGCGAGCTTTATATGGCGCCGCTGCTGCTGTTCGCTGCATTTAGCCTTACCTCGTGGCGGCGTTGGGTACTCGCGTCCGCGACGGGAGCGTGGTTTATATACGACTGTATAAGGCTGATACGGTTTCGAATACTCATCGGCCCCTTTTTCGCTCAGGCGTCATCTGGAATAATACTGCTGCTGTACCTGTTAGCGGCGGGACTTATCATTGTCGAGATAAAGCTTAATAAAAATAAAAGACGTCCGAATAAGTCCGACCTTGTGTATGCCGTCATTGCCGTCATTGCCGTCATTGCCATAATGAGCCGTTTGATTTTTGCGAGCGCTGTATGGGACGGTAATATAGGCGTGTATTTGCAGCAGATATTAGTATCTCCGCTGACAGGATATTTCTACCCGCTGGCGCTTTTTGTGTCATATGTGTGCGCCGTTACGTTTACGGCCGGCGTTATAATCGAATTTGTTAAGAGAACGCTGCACACGCGAGAGCTTGTAAACGTGCTTGCCGAGCAGAACCGGTACGCGATGGAGAGCTATCGGCACCTTGCCGAGTCCGAAGAAGCGACGTATTCGGCAAGGCACGAGATGCGTCATCATATGGTAGTCCTGTCGGGTATGCTTCAGGAGGGTGATACGGACAAGGCGCGCAGATACGCAGCCGCGCTTACTACCGAATACGATGAGCTTCCCGATAGTCAGTACAGTAAAAATACGATGGTAAATATAATAGCGGGAACGTATCTCGGCCGGGCGAAGGCGCAAGGCATAGATGTGGAGTACAGCTTGAACTTGCCGGAAACGCTGCCGATAGCCGATACGGATCTTTGCGTATTCGTAACAAATATGTTTGAAAATGCGGTAAACGCGTGTGAAAAAGCGGACGTGTCTGAAAAGCGGTACATTAAAGTGAAGATGTATATAAACGGGAATTATCTTTTTATAGGGTGTACAAACAGCGCGAAACAAGCCGCAGACGAAATCAAAAAAGACCGTTCGCACGGCTACGGTCTGGAAAATATGAAGCGGATTGCCGAAAAGTACGGCGGAGTGGTAAAAATCGACAGAGACAACGAGTCGTTCTCGATAAAGAGCGGGTTCTGTCTGAAAGACTGAACACAAAAAAATACGCCGTTTTCACGGCGTATTAGACCTCGATTTCTTTGACCGGATTCCGTAGGGGCGCGCATTGCGCGTCCGCTTACACAAATTTACAATGACATTTATACGATTTTGCGAATATATTTGTCGCAATAATGTTCACAATCACGATCGTAAACGTTTGATGGCGGACGGCCAATGGCCGCCCTTACGGTACCAAGGGAGGAACCCCGGGGGATTCTTAAGGGGAACCGCAGTTCCCCTTAAGCGCCCTAGGGGGTCCGGGGGCATGGCCGCGTCGTCGCAAACTCGGTATCGCAAGTTTCGATTTAAAAATCGAAACACGGCTCACCTCGCTGCTCCTCCTTTTCCCCACAAAATTGGCTTTGCCGTTTTGTGGGGTACCCCTGTTTTTGGTACTTTTGCCGCGCAAAAGTACACAGTAATAAAAGTTATTGCGACAAACAACGCCGAAGGCGTTTACGAAGTTTTGAAAATATGATAAATTGTGTTGTTGCGTCGGATAATTTAGGCTCCAAATTGCCGCAAATGTTTGATTGGCGGGAGCGCAATGCGCTCCCCTACGATATAAGGTTATATTTTAATAATTTTATGTAATTTTGCGTAAATTCTTTGTCCTAATAACGTTCACAATCACGATCGTAAACGTTTGATGGCGGACGGCCAATGGCCGCCCCTACGGTACCAAGGCCGCATTTTTGTTTTTCGACACACTTAATACGCCGTTTTCACGGCGTATTTTTTATACGAACAGTTCTTTTTCTGCAAGGTAATCCACAAACTCGAGCTGAGCTTTATTGTACAGCGATCGGCTTATCGGAATCAGCTCGCCGTTTGAAATTTTTAAGTTGTAGTGCTTTATTTCGGTAATGAACGCCGTGTTCACCAGGTAACTCCTGTGCGGGCGTATAAACATTTTCGGCGGAAGCTGAGACTCTATATCCTTAAGCGTTCCGCGGATGTCGGCTTGAGTTCCGTCGCTCTTGTGTATTACGACGCGGTGTCCGTATATTTCAAAGTAATATATGTCCGAAAGCTTTAATTTTATTGTGCCGCCGAGGTAGCTGAAGCATATGTACTTTGGCGTGTTTTTTTCGAGAAAGCGCACAACCGCGGCTGTCAGCTTCTTCTGATCAATCGGCTTTGTGAGGTAGTAGAGCGGATTTGCGTCATAACTCTCTATCGCGTACTCCTTGCTGATGGTTATGAAAATAATGTCAAATTTGTAATCATGGGTGCGCAGACGCTTCGCGTAGCTCATTCCGTTGCCGTCGTCAAACATGATGTCGAGAAAAAGCAGGTCGTAACGGCTTCCGTCAGAGAGCGAAGCGTCAAGCGACTGTATGTCGTTGAAGGAAACAACGGCATATTCTATGTTTCTGTCGGCGAAAACGCCGTGCAAATTCTTTTCCAGTTGCGAGCAGAAATTCTTGTCGTCATCGCATATCGCAAGCCTGTACATCTTATCCCATCCCCCATCGTTATGCGGATTACACGGACAGTGTACCACAAAAAAGGAAAAAAATCAATATTTAAAAGTTAATCTTTTACAAATATTTTTGCAGCCTGCACAGCGCCGCCGCCTCGTTTTCTTTTTTGTGATTTATATCATGTCGGCAAATCCGGTCAGCTCGAAGATTGTCTGAACCGTGTCGTTTTGTCCCGTGACGGTCAGGTTGCCGCTTCCTACCTGCTTAATCATAATGAGCAGCACACGCAGTCCCGCGGACGAAATATATGCGAGTTCAGATGCGTCAACGGCGATTTTTTCAACCTTTTCTTCCGCCTTCGTTTTCTCGTAAACCGACAAAAGCTCCGGCGCCGTTATGGAGTCGAGTCTGCCGCGCAGCGTGATTTCCATTTTGCCGCCGTGCGCCTTCGCGTTGACGCCGAAGAAGTCGCTGTCATAGGTCTCCTCGGTTTCTTTGTAGTTTTCGTCGGGAGTAAAAATCCAGATGTACACGTTTTCAAGCGACTTTATATACTCAGCTTTCGCTTCGTCGGAATAGCCAGCGAGGCTTCCGATTTCCGTCACATAATCCGACATGGGTACGCGCTCCCACTTTAAGCCGACAGAACGAAGGAAGTCCGTCACCGTTTTCATGGTGTTTTCAAAATCGTACGCCAAAACGGTCATGTTCTGCACTTCTATATTCGTGTCCGACTGCTCGGCGTATACATCCATCGTCTTTACCAAATCCTCATACGCGGCTTCGCCGTGAATAGCCGTCATCGCCGCCATAAACAGCGGGTTCGCGTCGGGGTCGGACGTTATCCATTGTCCGCCGAACTCCTTGAGCAAACGGCGGATGTTCGTGCAAAGCTCCGTAAGCTCGGAGTTGCTTAAATACGTGAGCAAGCCGTCGGATAGTATGGTAACCTCACCTTCAACCGAGTTGAGCGCGTCACGGAGGGAGCGGTAATTCGTCGCGTCTGTGCTGTGGTATTCCTTGTCCTTTATTCCGCGCTCGGCACACATTTCACCGATAACCGGACCGAGTTCGTCCGTTACGATGGGCAAATCGCAGCCTATGTAGTGCATATCCTTAAACGTCTCGTTCAGCGCCCGCGGCGTATATCCGCACGCAATATCGACAACTGTGCTGTTCTTATAGTTGCCTGCGATTTTGTTGATTGAGCGGAAGCGTGTTTCCGTCATGGTGGTCAGCTCCGGGCTGAGCGCAACCTTCTGCTCCTCCGTACCGATAAGCGAGTCGGCGTCTATGCCGAACTTTTTAGCCAATATCGGCGCGTCCTCATCGCCCGCGATGCAAAAATGCAGAAGCATGGATTTTGCCGTATTGAATATCGGATTTGTTTGCTCCCGCAGGTCTTTTTTCTCTTCCATAGTTATGTTTCCTCCCTATAATATATTTAGGATTATTGTACCTCTTTCTTCACGGTTTTGCAATACTTTGGCGTAAAACGTGTTCACAGTGACGTGAACGGTAGATACCGATTTAATATGAATACAACTTTATCGTATAGTGACAAAAATAAAGGATATAAAATCCCATGGGCAATTTACATGAATTATCGGCGGAGTCCGACTGATTTTTTTCGTCCGTGACATAAAACGCACTCTGAGCGGCACGAATAGTTTTTGAAAAAATGTGCTGAATATGGTATAATTAAACCGAAATATTTTAGTTCGGACATTTTGAAGCTGGAGGTAAAAAAATGAAGCAAAGAATTTTCAGTATGCTTGTAACCCTATGTATGGTTTGCGCGCTTATACCGGCGTTCCCCGAACGTGCGGAAGCGAGAACCGTCGTCAAGCTGGGCAAGTATGTGTAGATGGGTACGTATTACGGCGAGCCGATACTGTGGCGGTGCGTGGATACCGACGAGAACGGTTCGCTTATGCTTGCGGATAAGATAATTACCGTCAAGCCGATGGACGCCGCGGGCGATTATAACACCGGTTCGCACAGCAGAGACTGGAGCAGACGCGAGAGTTCGGGTTCGGGATACTGGGCCGACAGCAATATGCGCTCGTGGCTCAATTCCGAGGCAAAAGCGGGTAAAGTTATGTGGCTCTGCGGAAATGCGCCCGATAAGACTCATGTGCAAAACGGATATAACGCCTACGACCAGGAGGCGGGATTTTTGACGAATTTCACCGTAAACGAGCTTCAAGTCATAAAGCCCGTGACGCAGAAATCCTATTTGTCGAGACATGATATTTCTCAGAAAACAACAGGC
>CANQKL010000085.1 GCA_947624455.1 uncultured Clostridia bacterium | reverse complement strand
TTTTCGGCCCACGCGGAGACTTTTCTAGCTATGCCGTCGGGGCCGGAAAATTTGTTCGAAATGCGTCCGTGAGTGGTGTAGAACTCCCCGTCGTCCTTATAGCGGGACAGTCGCACGTCAAAATAGCGGACGCCGCTGTTCAGCAGAGAGTCCACATCGGCGCTCTGGGCCCGGGACATGGCGAGGCCCAGCATCTGCCACAGCCTGTCTGATTTTGCGGTGGCGCTGCCGCTGTCGCCCAGCTTAATTCCCGCCGCGTCCGGGTCGGAGTTGCTGTTCAGTCCGGCGGTAAAGGCGTCGTGGGCGCCAAGCATATGCAGCTCAATTAGCCGCGCGTCGTTAGAAACGTTGTTCCTGAAGAACCATTCTCCGCCGCTCTCGCCGTGAGCAACGCCGAAGGTCAGCATTAACAGCGCAAAAATCGTTATAAATTTCGCCTTCATTTTTTTCTCTCCTTGTTTTTATGCTTTATATAAATTATATCACTATTTTACGGTGGTGTCAACATTTTCTCTTGCCTTTTTCTTGAAGCTGTGGTAAAATTAAATAACAGGGGGGATGGGAGCATGGTTTACGGTTGCGTTGTGGAGTGGAGATTCGTGTCCCGGCCCAACCGGATAACTCATCAAGAGTTTGTGGTCACTTGGGCGAGAGCGACTGAAAGCGGAGTCCGCGTCTCCTGAGTGAATTGCCGCGTCACTCCCGAAACCCTTGAAATAGACGTTTTTATTGCGACAAAATTGGAGGAATGAATATGGCGATAACTCTCAAAAAGGCAAATGTGGAGGACTGGGCGCGGCTTTACGATATGCAGGTAAAATGCTTTAAGGAAATGCTGGCGAAATATCAGGACTATGACTACAGTCCCGCCGCCGAAGAACCCGGACGCACTAAGGCCCGGCTGTTGGAGCCTGGATCGGACTATTATTTTATTTGTCTTGACGGCGAACCTATCGGCGGCCTGCGCGTGTTCAATTACGGCGACCACTGCAAGCTGAAGCGCATATATATTCTTCCGGAGCATCAGAACAATGGCTACGGTCGGCAGGCTGTCCGGCTGGCGGAGGCAAAGTATCCCGCCGCCAGGACATGGCAGGTTGACATAATATTGCAGGAGGATCGTATCTGCCGGTTTTTCGAGAAGCTTGGCTATGTCCAGACGGGACGTGTGGACGGCCTGAAATACGGCATGGATGTGGCCTATTACGCAAAGTGAGGGATAAAAATGACAGTTACATTAGGTAAAACGGGCATAACCTCGCCCAAAAACGCCTTTGGCGCGCTCCCGGTGCAGCGGGTCAGCGAAGAATACGCGGCGGGGCTGCTGCGAAAGGCTTATGAAAACGGCATGACCTTTTTTGACACGGCTCGGGCATATTCCGACAGTGAAAAGAAGCTCGGCCTTGCCCTTTCGGACGTGAGGGACAAGATACATATCGCCACCAAGACCGGCGCCACAACGCCCGAGACCTTCTGGCGGGATCTTGAAACCAGCCTTAAAATGCTGAAAACCGATCATATTGACATTTATCAGTTCCACAACCCGGCCTTCTGCCCCAGGCCCGGCGACGGCTCCGGCCTGTATGAGGCCATGCTGGAGGCAAAGGCCAAGGGAATGATACGTCACATCGGCATCACCAACCACCGGCTGAACGTGGCGGAGGAAGCGGTGCGCTCGGGCCTGTACGAGACCTTGCAGTTCCCATTTTGTTACCTTGCCACGGATAATGACATTGAGCTTGTAAGGCTTTGCAAGGAGAAAAACGTGGGATTTATCGCTATGAAGGCCCTCTCCGGCGGCCTTATAACAAAGTCCGCCGCGGCTTTTGCCTGGCTTGCCCAGTTCGATAACGTCCTGCCCATCTGGGGAGTTCAGCGCGAGAGCGAGCTGGACGAGTTTTTGAGCTATATGGACAACCCGCCGGAGCTTACGCCTGACCTTGAGGCAATAATTAAAAAAGACCGGGCCGAGCTTATCGGCAGCTTCTGCCGGGGATGCGGCTACTGTATGCCCTGTCCGGCGGGAATAGAGATAAACAACTGCGCCCGAATGTCCCAGCTGATACGCCGCAGTCCCTCCGCCGGATGGCTCACTGAGGAGGCCCAAAAGAAGATGCTAAATATCGAAAACTGCCTGAACTGCGGAAAATGCAAAACCAAGTGTCCCTATGGCCTTGACACGCCTGAGCTTCTAAGGCGGAATCTTGCGGACTATAAGGATATTTTGGAGGGCAAAGTCCATGTGTGAAAAAATGAAATTGCATCGTGAGATAAATAAAGTAAAATGAAGAAAATAAAAGAAAACACGAGTTATGTCCCTTTACTTTAAAAAAGTTCAAAAAAAGTCTTGACATCAGGAAAACTTTGTATTATAATAACTCATGTTGAAAATGAAAATTAACAGGAGGTAACATTCCATGAAGAGTACTATGGAAAAGGCCGGTCAGGTACAGAGAAAATGGTACATCATTGACGCGGCCGGCAAGAGCGTCGGCAGGGTAGCCGCCGCCGCCGCCAGCATCCTTCGCGGCAAGACAAAGCCCACATACACACCTCACGTTGACTGCGGCGATCATGTGATCATCCTCAACTGTGACAAGGCGGTGTTCACCGGCAACAAGCTTGCTCAAAAGACATATTACCGTCACAGCGGCTGGGTAGGCGGTCTTAAGGCCGTTTCCGCCAAAGAGATGATGGAAAAGCGCAGCGACCGCGCCATGTACATGGCGGTTAAGGGTATGCTGCCCGACACCACTATCGGCCGCGCCGCCCTCACCCGTCTTAGGGTATACAAGGGCGCCGAGCATCAGCAGCAAGCACAGCAGCCTGAGGTTTGGACTCAGGAGATAAAGTAAGGGAGGTTGAACTTAAATGGCAGTAACACAGTATTACGGCACAGGCAGAAGAAAGAAGTCTGTTGCGAGAGTTCGCCTTGTCCCCGGCAGCGGCGAAATTAAGATAAATAACAGAAGCATTGACGATTACTTTGGTCTTGAGACCTTGAAGGTTATCCTTCGTCAGCCCCTTGTGGCCACAAAGACTGAGGGCAGCTTTGACGTGCTTTGCAACGTTAAGGGCGGCGGTTTCACCGGTCAGGCCGGCGCTATCCGCCATGGCATCGCCCGCGCTCTGCTTAAGGTCGATGAGGAGGCTTATCGTCCTATACTCAAGCAGGCCGGTTATCTCACCCGCGACCCCAGAATGAAGGAGAGAAAGAAGTACGGCCTCAAAGCCGCACGTCGCGCTCCGCAGTTCAGCAAGAGATAGTTCAAAACCAAATATCAATAAGCCTGAAGCCCTTGAAAATATGCAGTGTTTTCAAGGGTTTCTTCACTACTGCCTGAAGGCATTAGTGAAAGCCAGCGCCTTTAGGCGCTGGCCGGTAACTATGGGCTTATAGCCATAGAGCAAACCACCCGTTTGACGGGTGGTTTGATTTTTGAAGCTCTTTGATTTGTTGTGCGGTAATGATGGTGTCATCATTGATCTTAACTTCGGAATACATTTTGATCCAATTGGAAAGAGTACTAGTAGAAATGCCGTATTCTTCATGAATTTGGGAATAGGTCTTCCCGAACGGTAAAGGTTTACTATGGTCTTTTTGAATTCAGTTGTAGACTTTTTTTGTGTAGACATTTTATTTTCCCTTTTCTTGTCTTCTATTATATCATTTGTCTTTTTTCTTGTCCACTTCTTTAGTATACATCCACTGTTTACAGCAGTCCATTTTTTGTACAAAAATGTCGGCCAAAAAAGCGAATTCTTCTATACTTAGTGTTTCGCCTCGGAGCCGAATGTCCTTGCCGAGGGCGGATATCGCGTTTTCTACCGTTTCTTTTGAGCCAAATTTACCACTGTTCGTAAGACAGTTGAGCAGGGTTTTGCGCCGTTGAGAGAAGGAGGCTTTTATAAGCTCAAAGAAAACTTTCTCGTTTTTTGGCCTGACGGCCGGTTCATTTCGCAGCTCAAGGGAGATGACCGCGCTGTCCACCTTTGGCGCTGGGATGAAGCTGGAGGAGGGAACTATCTCCAAAATTTCAGGCCGAGTATAATACTGTGCCGTCAAGGTGACGGCTCCGTAGTCCTTGCCCCCCGGAGAGGCGCAGAGCCGCTGGGCCACTTCCTTTTGAACCATAACGATGATTCGTTTGAAGGGGTAGCGATTTTCTATAAGACTCATTAGGATGGGCGTGGTAATGTAATAAGGCAGATTTGCCGCCACACTGACGCTCATTCCGGAAAAGCTGGTATTCAAAAGCTCGTTAAAGTCCACTTTAAGGCAATCCTGCCATATCAGGTCGATGTTGCCGAAGCCAGCGAGGGTTTCTTTCAGCACTGGTTCAAGGCGGCGGTCCAGCTCGATGGCGATTACCTTTTCCGCCCTCGACGCCAGGGCCGCCGTCAGGCTGCCAAAGCCTGGGCCGATCTCTATTACCCCCTCGGCTCCGTCGGTGGCTCGGGCGGCAATATTCATCAACACAGAGGGGTCAGTGATGAAGTTCTGACCCATATTTTTTGAAAAAGTAAAGCCGAACCGGGCGCAGAGGCTTTTGATTATCTTAGGGTCGGTAAGCTCATACAATAAGACCGGCCTCCTTTTCGTCCACGATAAGCCCCACCGGACAGTGGTCGCTGCCGTAAACATCGCCATAAATCAAGGCGTCCACAATGGGCATATTTTCAGATACGCACCAGTAGTCTATACGCCAGCCCGCGTTCTTCTCTCTCGCCTTGAACCTGTACGACCACCAGGAATAGACGTTTTCCACATTGGGATAGAGGGAGCGGAAGGTGTCCTTAAAGCCGTTTTCCACTACCGCGGTGAATTTGCCCCTTTCCTCGTCTGTAAATCCGGCGTTGCGGCGGTTGGTCTTAGGATTTTTCAGGTCGATCTCGTTGTGAGCCACGTTCAGATCACCGGCAAAGAGCACTTGTTTTTGCTGGTTGAGGCGCTTAAGGTAAGCCAGAAAATCGTCCTCCCATTTCATGCGGTAGTCCAGCCGCTTTAATTCGTCCTGAGAGTTGGGCGTGTATACCGTGACCACATAAAAGCTTTCGTATTCCAGCGTAATGACCCGGCCCTCGTGGTCGTGTTCATCTATGCCGATACCGTAGGCCACGCTTTTTGGCTTGTATTTTGTGAAGATCGCCGTACCGCTGTAACCCTTTTTCTCGGCGTAGTTCCAATAGCTGTAGTAACCCTCGGGGGCGAAATCTATCTGTCCCTCCTGAAGCTTAGTCTCCTGGATACAGAAGAAATCCGCGCCGACTTCGGCGAAAAAGTCGGCGAAGCCCTTATTCATGCAGGCCCGGAGGCCGTTGACGTTCCATGATATGAATTTCATAGGTAAGTCCTTTCCGGCTTTTCACAGCCGTAAAATTTTTCTGATTTTTGTACCCAAGGCCGCGGCGACAAGCCCCTTTGCGCAGTCGAGCAGGATAAAAGGCGCAAAGCAGGCGGCAAAGGCGGCTCCAATGCCGACGTTCATGACAAACATATACTGTACCGCGCCCAGAGCGTCACACAGGGTCGCGCTGATAAAGCAGGCCGCGATTACGGTGAGAAGGCGAAATTTCCCCTCTGCTCTGTCGGAAGCAAGGCCGGTGATTGCCGCCATTGGTATGTAAGACCAAATAAAGCCGCCGGTGGGGCCAATGAGCATCCCAAAGCCGCCCCTCATGCCGCTGAATACGGGAAGTCCCACTGCGCCAAGGAGTATGAATACCGCCGTGGCTATAACGCCCCGTTTCCAGCCTAATATCACTGCCGATAGCATCACCCCGAACACACTCAGCGTCACTGAAATAATGCCCGTTGGGATGGTGAACATGGAGCAGACGCACATTACAGCGGCCATAAGAGCGCAGACGATAAGGTCTTTTGTGGTGAAATTTTTCATAGTATTGTCCTCCCAAAAAAAGTTTTCTTTAACAGTATAACTTTTTTTGGTTGCGGAGTCAAGACAAACGAACAAAAAATTGTAAACAACAAAAACAAAATACGGTTTATAAAAATGATCGTCAACTGGATATGGTTATGCTGGTTGACAATCGCGGATTTTTATGTTGAGTCAGGAGAAAAAGCCCATCGACTCCTAATATAACCTAACTCACAAAATTTCTCCGTTAGACCTCGCTACTTTTCCATAAAACTCCGCCGAATCTTTGGGTATGCGGTCACAGGTTGCATAGTCAACATACACCAGACCGAAACGTTGGTTATAACCGTCGGCCCATTCAAAGTTGTCGAGGAGCGACCACTGGAAGTAGCCAGCCACGTCTATGCCCTGGTCGCAGGCCCGTTTCAGTCCGGACAGATGGCCGCGAAGATATTCGATACGCTGGGGGTCGTGACATTTTCCATCGGGAGTGATCACGTCGTTATTGGACATACCGTTCTCGGTGACAATGACGGGAAGCCTGTACCGTTCATACAGGAACTTCGCCGCCCAGTAAAGGCAGTCGGGAGTTACGGCCCAGTCCATTGAGGTTCGGGTGTGGCCCAATCCGTGACCGGCGTTGAATGGCCTGCCGCTGGGGTCGGCGGCTATCTCCTCTGACTGATAGATGTTTATGCCCACAAAGTCGGGACGCTCGGAAATTATCTCCACGTCCTCCGGCTTCGGCTCGCCCAAAGCGCGGACAAGAGTCTCGGGATAAACGCCCAGGTACATTGGATCCATCCACATCCGGTTGTCCCAGATTCCACAGCCGCCGAACATCCAGTCTCTGGCGGCCTTTATGTCGGCCTCGGAATCGGTTTTGGGCATAGTTGTTCCGCCGCAGTTGGCGAAGCCGGTGACAGCTCCGTTCACCTCGGCCCGCAACGCCCGGATCGCCTGGCCGTTCGAGAGAAGCACATTGTGTATACAGTGGGAAATATCGGGTTCGTCCAGTCTAAGGCCGGGAGCATGGGCGCCGCTTTGGTGGCCCAGTCCTATGAAGCATTGAGGC
>CANQKL010000084.1 GCA_947624455.1 uncultured Clostridia bacterium | reverse complement strand
GGATACATTCCGGACGGGAGCGGCGTCTGGTATAAAGATCAGATCTGTGAGCCGTATCGTGATTGCTGTAATGACGATGATCTTGTATTGTATTTATCGAAACATATAAAGTAAATTCCCGTTTGCCGCGTCCGTCAATGAAAACCGAATACAAAAAAACTGACCGCTGACGCGCCGGATCTCCGGTAGAGCGTCAGCGGTTTTCTATTAAAGCAAGCCGCAGCGGGGAATATATAATCTCGGTTCGCTGGCGGCAAGAGAATACGAGAACACCCTCATCTCAGCTCTCTGCGGGAGTATAGCCTCACTGACAGCAGCCAGGACAGGACATAGATCGCCGCCCCAGCCAGGATAAACACCGGCGACAGGCCGCTTAAGACCCTGTGGTCGGAGCCGGAACCTATATCCGCCACGGTGATGATCCCGCTAAAAACGCCGACCGAGCCAAATATCAGGCCGATCATAGCATAGTACCATATACGGCCCTTTTCCACTCCGTACTTGAATATAAAGGGCAGATTTACGGCGCATACAATACAGGACATGAACAGCAGCAGCGATAAATAACCCAGAAATCCGCTCAGGTTGAAGCTGCCCCTCAAGCTCATTCCTATGCCGTTAATGAGTCCCAGCAAAATCAGCGTTGACAGTTGGGCAAAGCCGCCCACAACATACTTGACAGTTACTATCTGCCGCCGCGTATAGGGCAGGGCGCAGCTGTAGACCGTCCACTTGCTGCGCTCGTCGTAGCTGAGCAGAGTGACTGGCAAAAGCCCAGATATAACGCAGGCGTAAAAGCCGTAGGTAAAGTTGACGCTCGAGGCCGCCGAAGCCGCCGCGAAAATTCCTATTATCAACATATAGACTTTACAGTATTTTAACGTCATGTACCAGTCCTTCAATAACAGACCCTTCATTTATTTTGCCTCCTTTACCATGTATATGAACAATTCCTCAACGCTGACGGGACTGACCGCCATATCTGAGGGGATGGAATTTCTTTTGACTATGGCTTCCGCACCGTAGGGGGAAACTTTTTTGTGCAGCACTGAGTCGGCGTCAAGAGCTTCAAGTCTGTCCGCCTCACAGTGGACTATGGCGTATTCCTCCAGCAGCCGATCCTTCTCCTCGCAGAGCAGCAGCCTGCCCTTGTGGAGGAAGGCCACATAGTCGCAGAGCTTTTCCAAGTCGCTGACAATGTGGGAGGAGATGAGGATGGAGTGGTTCTCGTCCCTGGTGAAATCGTTGAGAATTTCAGTTACCTGATCCCGAGCCACCGGATCCAGGCCGTTGGTGGCCTCGTCTAACAGCAGGAGCTTCGCCCTGTGGGACAGGGCAAGGCATAGCCCTAATTTCATTTTCATTCCCTGGGAAAAGTCTTTAAAGGCCTTGTTTTTCGGTATATTCAGCTCGTTTAGGAGCCGGTCGTACTCGCCGCTGTCCCAGCTTTGGAAGGTGCCGCTCATTATTCTGCCCACCTGAACGGCGGTCAGGCAGCCGGGTATGCCGATTTCGTCCATCACTATACCGATATCTTCCTTGGCGAGGCGGAGGTCGTTATCGCTCCTGCCGAGAATTGTAACGCTGCCGCCGTCCTTATGGAGCATACCAAGGATAAGCTTTAGTACCGTACTTTTACCCGCGCCGTTTTCACCGATCAGGCCCATGATGCAGCCGCCGGGCAGGGTCAGCGTAAAGTCCCTAAGCTCGAAATCTGGGAAAATTTTTGTCAGATTTTTGATTTCAAGTGCGTTCATTGTCATTCCTCCAAACTGAACTTTATCATGGAAATAATTTCATCGCCCGTCAGGCCGCAGGCGGAGGCCAACTGAACGATTTGCTCGATGTGACCCTCTATTTTTTTCAGCAATTCCTCCCGTACCAGCTCCATATTCCTTGGCGCCACATAGCAGCCCTTGGCTGGGAGGGCGTAAATGAAGCCGTCCTTTTCCAATTCGTCATAAGCCCGCTTTGTGGTTATGAAGCTGATGCGCAGGTCCTTGGCCAGTCCGCGGATCGAGGGCAGCGCCTGGTTTTCCTTAAGTGCGCCGCTTATTATTTGATCTCTGATCTGGGAATAGATCTGGTCATATATCGGCGCTCCGCTTTTGTTGTCTATCAGTATTTGCACAAGCTCACTTCTTTCATACTGTATATATTCATTATATACAGATATAACAGTTTTGTCAAGAGGAATATAAAAAATTTTTTCGGAAATTAACCCAACCGTTTTGGCCCAAGCCTTGTCTTACTTATAGAAAGCTTTCGAAACAAAGGAAAGGATGATATAGATGGCATACCTCGATCAAGACGACGCCACGCTGGCGCTTTTGACGCTGGCGGGGGAACAGCGAGCCTACGAGGCGTTGGTGACTCGCCACCAAAAGGGAGTCGTTGCGGCGGCCCGCTCTGTGGTGAATAATCCCCATCTGGCGGAGGACGCGGCTCAGGACGCCTTTGTCGCCGCGTGGATGAAGCTGAATCTCCTGCGCGAGCCGGAAAAATTCGGCCCCTGGGTGCGGCGCATCGCCAAAAACTGCGCAAGGAACACAGCCGCGCGGTTTCGGAGCTATCTGAGCCTTGAGGATGCGAATAGTCTCCGGGAGTTACGCGACCCTCACGATGGGCCAGAGGAAATGCTCGTTTCATCCGAGGAGGCAAGACTGCTCCGCGGCAGCGTCGATAGGCTCTCTGAGCGCGCCCGGCAGGTGGTATACCTCCACTATTATGAGGATATGAGCGTGGAGAAAATAGCCGAGCGGCTGGGACTTTCCGAGGGTACCGTGAAATGGCAGCTCCACGACGGCAGGAAAAAGATAAGAAAGGAGCTTATCGCCATGGACGAAAATATAAACGATACATTGGTAAGAAAGGTAATGAAAAAGGTCGAGGAGTTAAAGCTGTGGAAGCTTAAAAACGACAAGACCGGCTTTGAAAAGGCGTATAAGGACGTTATGGCCGACGTGGAGGCCATGCCCGAGTGCGGCAAAAAGTACCACGCACTGGCAGACGTACTCATGCGGGGCTATTGGTGGCTGCCCGGGGAGGAAAACGACGCCCTGTTCGAGCGGATAAGGGAGGCCGCCGAGCTGGGAAAAAACGACGAGGTCATGGCCTTTATCGCCAACCGGGAGGATCACCGCCACTGGGACAAAGACAGGATAAAATTCATCAGGGAGATTCAGATACCAAGGCTGGAAAAAGGCGGCTTCACCGGCGCACTTGGGCAGGAATGGCTTCAACTGGCCTGGGATCTGGCCAACAACGGCGAAGCTTTGGAGGCGGAGGCCGCCGTGGATACGGCTCTGAAGATTCTGCCTCCCGGCGACCACAATCACGCCTGCGCCCTGGCGGCAAGGGATGTGATACCCGCCATCGCCAGCCGGGAATTTCAAAGCGACAAAATTCACTGGAGAATGACGGCTTTCGGGGCGGAGGTCAGGCTTGACGGCGGCGCCCTTCGGTGCTGGGACTACAGCCATCGCTTTGCCGGATGGATGCGTTCGAGCGACGACCTTGCCGAGACTCTTATATTAACCGCCGCCCTCTGCGACAGGTATCTCACAGTTCCCGGCCTTAAGGTGGGAGATGTTTACACGGGAACCGACGGATCGACTTTGACCTTTGAGAGCGATAACGCCACGGTCGAGACCCCCTGCGGCGTCTTTGACGGCTGCCAGGTCTGGGTCACGGCGAAGGGAACCGAGCGCGTCAGGGCCTGTTACAAGGAGGGAGTGGGCCTTGTCCGGCTGGAGCACCGCCTTGACGGCGTCACCGAGGTGCGGAGCCTTAAAGACTATAAGGTGCGCGGCGAGGGCTTGCTGCCCATGGCTCGGGGCAACCGCTGGGAATACAAGGCCGGATTTGATCCCGATTGCGTCAGCTATGATACCGCACTGGAGGTAGTATATTCCGACGGCGAAAAGGCGCTTTTTGCTCAGATCAGCGATATACGCCGCATGGGGTATGACGAAAATTCCTGGACGGAGATGATGATGCAGATAGACAACGAGTATTATAAGTTGGAAAACGGCGACGAACGCATCTGCGACGTGAGCCATGCCGTGGAGCGGGCGGAGCTGCTGGCAAAGACTCCCCTTGAAAAGGCCCACACCCGCCTTGCGGCGTCCACGGCCAGGCGGATAATGGCCACTGACCCGGACTTCAACCCCGGCTGCGCCTCCGTTGGCCACTGGAACTTTTTCCGGCGCGGTACGGCGGCGGAGCGGGACGGGAAGGTGATTTTGGAGAGCAGCCGCCGCTGGGGCTTTGAGTGGAAGCGGGGCGGCAAGCTCGGCGCCGCCGGTGAACCCATCCTCTGCAACCACATTTACGGCATACTTTCCGACGCCTGCGGCTGTCTTTGGGCCGAGGGTTGGCGGGCAGGGTTAGAACTCACCGAAAATCGCTTTTGCTACGGTGAGCCTACCGTAACTCATATGGTATTTGAGGACGCCGGGACGGTGTCCGTACTCGCCGGGGAGTTCCGCGACTGTCTGCGGCTCAGGCTGGATATCAGGGGCATGGGCGAGTACACCCAGTACCGTGCCGGTAAGAAGGAGTACTATTTCGCCCCTGGCGTCGGCATTGTAAAGACCGTCAATTACAACCAAAAGGACTCCAGCGCCTCGTCCTTCGAGCTGGCGGCATGGGAAGGCGCGGGCGAGGATATGCCCTTTGAGGACGGGCTGATCCGCCGCTATGAGGCGGTGGGCCTCACCGACGGCTTCGCCGCCTCCGCCGAGTATGCCTATGTCAGGGATGAGGACGGAAATATCGTTGTTTTTGAGGAGAACGTTGGAGTCCGCATAGCGCCCCGGGGCGTGACCCGCTACGACTCGATAGAGGCCGAGCAGAGGGAACGCGCTTTGAACGATGAAGAAAAGTATGAGGAAGGCGCGGCTTTGGGCGGTTACAACAACTTCATGGTGCTGTACCATGAACTGCGCCGCCTGCCGTGCGGCGAAAACACCCTGCGCAACGCCGCCTGGCAGAAGTACCACATCCGCCGCTGCGAAGCGGCGGGAGAAAACGGCCAGACGCCGCCTGCCTTTCTGGGCTTCTGCACAAAAATGGCCCTGTGGGCGGCCTCCGATCTGGCAGGCTGCGGAGAAAAGGAGGAGAGCTACGCATATATCGAGCGCGCCATCGAATATGAAAGGCGATGGATGGCTTCCCCCAAGGGCGAAAAGCTGTCGGTGGGAGATCCGCTGGTTTTCGGCGGCATAAAATACGTGAAGGGCGAAGGCGTTATCGAGCTTCCCGACGGCGGCCGTAAGCAGCTTGATGACGACTGGTTCGTGGATCGGAACTGGAATATGGAGACTTGCGCCGTGTATTACGCCCTCACCGCGCCCCGGGGCTGGGAACGGTTTGACTCTATCCGGAACGAGGAGCGGTATAAGGCCCTGGTGGAGCGGGCAAAGGCGCTTGTGAAATAAAAATGAACGTCGGCAGTAAAATTCTGCCGACGGTTTTCCTTATGGCAATTTATTCAATAAAAGTATTTGCTTTTTCTGTTAGAAAGTGATATAATGTAAAATGAAAAGATATAAAGGCGGGCGACTATATATGAAGATTATCAAGCGGGGCTATTATGTCGGGGAAAGGCCGCTGTTTGGCGAGAACGGTCTTATCGTTGAGGATTCGGTTTTTACCGACGGGGAATCCCCTCTCAAGGAAAGCTCTGATATTAAGCTCTTTGGCTGTATGTTCAAGTGGAAGTATCCGTTGTGGTACTCCAAAAATATATACGCCAAAAACTGCACGTGGTTCGAAATGGCTCGGGCGGGAGTGTGGTACACTGACAATGTGACGGTGGAGGACAGCCAAATCGAGGCTCCCAAGAATTTCCGCCGCTGCACCGGCGTGCGGTTGAGGAACGTTTCCCTTCCCAACGCGGCTGAAACTCTTTGGAACTGCCGTGAAGTAACCATGGATAATGTGATGGTGAAGGGCGATTATCTTGCGATGAACAGCTCTGACATGAAGATCAGCGGCCTGACCCTTTACGGCAATTATCCCTTCGACGGCGCGAAAAATATTGAGATACGCAATTCAAGGCTTATTTCAAAGGATGCGTTCTGGAACAGTGAAAACGTCACGGTGTACGACTCCTTTATTTCCGGGGAATATCTGGGCTGGAACGCCAAAAACCTGACCCTGATAAACTGCACCGTTGAGAGCCTTCAGGGAATGTGCTATGTGGACGGGCTGGTCATGAAGAACTGTAAGCTCATAAATACTACTTTGGCCTTTGAATATTCCACTGTGGAGGCGGATATCATCGGCAGTATCGACAGCGTAATAAATCCCTCTGGCGGCAGGATAACGGCGGACAGCATAGGTAAGCTCATTGTTGAAAAGGACAAGGTCGATCCGGAGAAAACGGTCATTATTTGCCGAAACGATAACTGCCGCAGGGTTTGCTGACCCTTGTAGGAGGCGGATCGCCGCTTTTTACCCTATAATTTCCTTTGGACAGGGCATTTGAACCCTGACTTTGTCATGTAAATGTCGGCCCCGTTTCTATCCCTCATTTTGTCGAGAAAATACATATAGCGGAGATGAAAAGGATGGATTTGTTAAAGGACGAAAAAGCTCTTTCCAAAACGCCGGTGGTGGCGGCGTTGGCTTTCGTGTGCTGCGCGCTTTGGGGCAGCGCCTTCCCCTGTATTAAAATTGGGTACAGACTGTTCTCCATTTCCGCCGAGGATACCGCGTCGCAGATATTGTTCGCGGGCTGCCGCTTTACTTTGGCCGGTGCGCTTACAGCGCTTTTCAGCAGCCTGAGCGCAAAAAGGCTCGTAGTTCCCCGGGGAAAGGCCGAACTGGGGATGACGCTTAAACTGTGCCTGTTCCAAACGGTTTTGCAGTATGTTTTCTTCTATATAGGTCTGGCCCACGCCGAAGGCTCAAAGAGCGCGATCATAGAGGGAGCCAATGTGTTTGTCTGCGTGTTGGC
>CANQKL010000083.1 GCA_947624455.1 uncultured Clostridia bacterium | reverse complement strand
CCAGCGGCTGCCCCTTCCGGAAACGTGCCGTTTCATCCAAAGACTTATGTTATTCTGCGAAGTTACATAAGATAGTAAAGTGACATTTAAAGTTTTGGGCCCAGCGTCACGCTGGCGGACGCTTTCGCTTACGAAAAATCAATAAATTGATTTTTTTGCCCCGATTATAGTATAAAATCTCGGGTACACGCCCCGAGATTTTATGTATTTTATCGAAAGGGAGTTCCCTTTCGAGCTTTCCCCCATCGTGCATAGGGTTTGTCAGTAGTCTAAGCTACGGTCACGGCTCTTATCCGTGACCGTAGCTTTTTCAGTGCTTGTGCTTGCCCAATCGAGAGCGTCACCTCTTTCCCTTGATCAATCCCGACAAAGGCTTATATATAAGCATCGTAAGTATCGAAATTCCCAAGCCCTTAATTATGTTAAACGGCGCCACAGCCCAGATCGCCAGGCTCCACGCGCTGTTTATGCGGGGATTTATCTGGGCGCCCATGGAAATTATGGCGTCCAGCGGCATACCGAAAAGCTGGGCGAACTTCGGTATTAGATACACAGCGTTGAATGTGCCGCCCACAACCGCCATGCACAGCGTTCCGACGCCCAGCGACAGAGCCGCGTTTCCTCGAGTCTTTTTGAGGTGATAAATTATGGACGCGGGTACCACGAAGGTGCAGCCGATGAAAAAGTTGGCGAAATCGCCCACAAACGCGGTGGAAGTCCCTTTAAGCACCAGCTTCACAAAGACCTTGACCAGTTCGATGACCGCTCCGGCCACCGGACCCATGGAAAAAGCCCCCACAAGCACCGGCAGTTCGCCAAAGTCCGCCTCATAAAATGACGGAGCCAAAAACGGCAGCGGAAACTCAAAAAACATCAGCAGTCCTCCCGCCGCCGCCAGCATGGCGCAGACGGCTGTCCGGCGGACAGGACTCATACGCACCAGCTTATCCTTAAGCAAAGTGCGCTCCGCCAACGCCGCCAGTCCCACTATGGCCGCCGCCACAGCGGCGCACACCAGCACAAAGGTCAAATTTTCTTTTAACGTCTGAAAAAGTCCGTTCATTGATATGATCCCTTTCTTCTATAAAATTAAGATAATTAAAAGCAGCTCCGACAAAGGTCGGAGCTTAGGTAATTTCACGCACAAAAAACACCTCTCTTCTCTCATCCGGACTATACCGTCGGTTTTGGAATTTCACCAAATCAACCGCTGATAAGGACGTTATCAGACAGGCTCGCGGACTTTAGGCAATATCGCCTTCACCGCCGGTAGGGACTTGCACCCTGCCCCGAAGATATTAAATTATGATAATAGTATAGCAGGCTGCCGCGAAATTGTCAACCGTTTTGGTAAAGTTTTTTCAAATTCTCTTGCAAATGGGAGAATTTTGTGTTATTATAAAATAAATAAATGTGTCTGTCGGGAGAAATAGCCAAAAATCGTCGGCAAACATTTGCCCGCCGGAGCTTTGCTCCCTGGGCAAAATTTATCAAACGCCTTACTCGCCCACGGTAGCGTTTGAGTCCCTGACGGCTGACTGTGGGCGGAAAGGCTGCGAAAAAATATGCAGAGCAACATAAGGAATTTCAGCATAATAGCACACATCGACCACGGCAAGAGTACTCTCGCTGACCGTCTGCTGGAACTGACGGGATTGGTCGAGAGCCGCGACATGGAGGATCAGCTGCTGGACAACATGGAGCTTGAACGGGAAAGGGGCATAACCATCAAGGCTCGGGCCGTCCGTTTGGGATATAGGGCCAAGGACGGGAAGGATTACGTCCTCAACCTCATTGACACCCCCGGTCATGTGGACTTCAACTATGAAGTGTCCCGTTCTCTTGCCGCCTGCGAGGGAGCCTTGCTGGTGGTTGACGCCGCTCAGGGCATTGAGGCTCAAACCCTTGCCAACACCTATCTGGCTCTGGATCACAATCTCGAGATCCTGCCCGTGATAAATAAAATCGACCTGCCCAGCGCCCGCCCCGACGTGGTGGCCAAGGAAATAGAGGACGTGATCGGCATACCGGCCATGGACGCTCCCCGAATCAGCGCGAAGCAGGGCATAAATATAGAAGAAATCCCCGAATATATCGTGAAAAATATCCCCGCTCCCCAGGGCGACCCCGACGCTCCGCCCCGGGCCCTTATCTTTGACTCCTATTACGACTCATACAAGGGGGTCATAGTATATGTACGGGTAATGGACGGACGCTTCCGTCCCGGTATGCGGATACGATTCATGGCGGGCGGAGGCGAATTCGACGTGGTGGAGACCGGCTATCTCGTTCCCGATGGGACTCGGCCCGCATCCGAGCTTTCCGCAGGCGAGGTGGGTTACATCGCCGCCAGCATCAAAACTGTGCGTGAAACTCAAGTTGGCGATACTATCACCGACGCCAACAATCCCGCCGCCCAGCCTCTCGAGGGTTACAGAAAGGTGAACCCCATGGTCTACTGCGGCATCTATCCGGCCGACGGGGCCAAATACAACGACCTGCGCGACGCCCTGGAAAAGCTTCAATTAAACGACGCTTCTCTGTCCTTTGAGGCCGAGACTTCAATAGCTCTTGGCTTTGGCTTTCGCTGCGGCTTTCTGGGACTGCTGCATCTGGAAATAATCCAGGAACGGTTGGAGCGGGAATTCAATCTGGACTTGGTGACCACGGCTCCAAGCGTTGTATACCGGGTGGTCAAGACCGACGGCGAGGAGCTTATGATCTCAAATCCCACCAATCTCCCCTCCCCCGCCGAAATAAATTATATGGAGGAACCCATGGTCACCGCCCATATCTTTGTACCCAAAGACTATGTGGGCGCCATAATGGAGCTTTGTCAAGAGCGCAGGGGAATATACAAGGACATGACCTATGTAGACTCCGACCGGGCCGACCTCCACTACGAGCTGCCGCTGAACGAGATAATATATGACTTTTTTGACGCTCTAAAGAGCCGCAGCCGCGGCTATGCCTCCTTTGACTACGAGCTTCTTGGCTACGAAAAGAGTGACCTCGTAAAGCTGGACATTCTGCTCAACGGAGACATGGTCGACGCACTGAGCTTTATCGTCCACTCCTCCAAAGCCTATGCCAGGGGCCGGAGGATTACCGAAAAGCTGAAGGAGTCCATCCCGCGCCAGCTCTTTGAAATCCCCATCCAGGCGGCCATCGGCGGCAAAATAATTGCCCGCGAGACCGTCAAGGCCCTTCGCAAGGATGTGCTTGCCAAGTGCTACGGCGGCGACATCACCCGTAAGAAGAAGCTCCTTGAAAAACAGAAGGAGGGCAAAAAGAGGATGCGTCAGGTGGGCAGTGTGGAGCTTCCGCAGGAAGCCTTTATGTCGGTGCTGAAATTGGATGAATAAGGGATTATACGTTCATATACCCTTTTGTCTCAGGAAATGTCCCTATTGCGACTTTTACTCCCTTACCGACAGGTCTACGGCGGCAGCCTATGTAGACGCGGTGATCGACGAGTACCGTTCGCTGGATGGGAGCTTTGACACGGTCTTTATCGGCGGCGGAACGCCTACCTCCATCGGCGGCGAGTTGGTCCGTCTGTGCGAGGCCCTGCCGAAGGCTGAGGAATTTACTGTGGAGGCCAATCCGGGCACGGTAGACCTTGAGCTGCTGAAATCCCTGAGAGAGGCCGGGGCGAACCGGATCAGCTTTGGCGTGCAGAGCTTTGACGACCGGGAGCTGCGGGCGCTGGGGCGCATACACAGCGCCGCCCAGGCCGAGGAGGCCGTCCTGCTGGCAAGGCGGGCTGGCTTTGAAAATATAAGCGTGGATCTTATGCTGGCCATTCCCTATCAGACGGTGGGTTCCGTGAAAAAAAGCTTGGATAAAATTCGGGAGCTGGCTCCCGTACACGTCAGCGCCTATTCCCTGATAATCGAGGAGGGTACGCCCTTTTACGGCAAGCGGCTCCCTCTCCCCTCCGAGGATGAGGAGAGGGAGATATATTGGCTGGTTCAGCGCTTTTTGGAAGCTATGGGTCTCAAACAGTATGAAATATCAAATTTTGCTCTGGCGGGCATGGAGTGCCGCCACAATATAAAATATTGGACCCTGGAGCCATATATAGGCCTCGGAGCCGCGGCCCACTCCTATAACGGCGGTCGGCGATACAGCAACGCGCCGGACGTCGCCGCCTATCTTCTGGGCGAGGGCCGGGAACTGGACAGCGAGATCATCACCGGCGAAGAACAGCTCCGGGAAAAATTCTGGCTGGGGCTGAGGATGACGGGTGGCATACCCTACGGCGGCGAGTTTCCGGAGGCGGTAGAAAAGCTGACAGGGCAGGGACTTTTGGAGATCGCGGATGGAAGGCTGCGCCTTACCCGCCGCGGGATAGATCTGGCAAATTTAGTGTTTATGGAGTTTGTGTGATGGATTGCAGAGAACAAGCCTTAAAATTCCTCTCATTCAGCGACCGCACAGAAAAAGAGATGCGCGCCCGGCTAGAGAGGAACGGCTACAGCAAAGAGGATATTGAGGATACCCTCGCCTTCCTAAAGGACTATAATTATATAGACGACGAACGTTACGCCCGTAAATACGCCAGCGACAGCGTTCGGCTAAAAGGTCACGGCCCGGGCCGCATCCGTGCGGAGCTAGCGCGCAAGGGAATAGGCCGGGACATCGTGGACAAGGCGCTGGAGGAAATGGGGGCCGATCCTCGAGAACAGTTGGAAGCCATCATGGATCGGCGGTTTGACGGGGCAGACCTGAGCAGCGCAAAAGAGCGCAACCGAATCTTCGGCTATTTTGCTCGTAGAGGCTACTCTCCCCACGACATTTGGGGCGTAATAAACAGCCGCTGTTCTTTCGGCGATATAGACTCAGACAACTTTGAGGAGTGATAGCGTGACCAAAATAGGCTTTGTGTCCCTGGGCTGCAACAAAAACCTGTGCGACACAGAAAATATGCTGGGTATTCTGGCCCGTCGGGGCTATGAGATAGTGAACGACCCGGAGGAAGCCGAGGTTATTGTGGTAAACACCTGCGGCTTTATCGACAGCGCCAAGGAGGAATCAATTAACGCCATCCTGGAAATGGCCGAGTATAAAAAGGGCCGCTGCCAGTTGTTGGTGGCGGCGGGGTGCATGGCTCAACGCTATCCGGAGGACATACGCCGCGAGCTGCCCGAAGTGGACGTGATAATCGGCACAACGGTCTTTGACCGTATAGCCGACGCAATAGAGATCGGCCTTCGCGGAAAAAAAGAGACTCTTATCGACGGCATTGACAAGGACGTTCCCGACTGCCTGCCCCGTATCCGCACCACCCTTCCCCACACAGCCTACCTTAAAATAGCCGAGGGATGCAGCAATCACTGTACATACTGTGCCATTCCCAACATTCGGGGCCGCTACCGAAGCCGGACAGAGGAAAATATCCTGGCCGAGGCCCAGGCTCTGGCCGAGGACGGGGTGAAGGAGCTTATAGTAGTGGCTCAGGACACAACTCGCTACGGCGAGGATATTTACGGCCAGCGGCGCATAGCTCCCCTGCTCAGAAAGCTGTGCGGGGTCGAGGGCATAGAATGGATACGCGTTCATTACTCCTATCCCGAGGCTGTGGACGACGAGCTTATAGAAACCATAAAAAGTCAGGAAAAAATCGTAAAATATCTGGATATCCCCGTCCAGCACGGAGACGACCGGATACTTCGCCGAATGGGCCGGCAAACTACCCGCCGACAGATAACCGACCTGATATCCCGGCTCCGACGGGAAATTCCGGGCATAGTCATACGCACCAGCCTGATAGTGGGCTTCCCCGGCGAGACGGAGGAGCAGTTCCAGAACCTGCTGTCGCTGATGGAGGAGGTTCGCTTTGACCGAACGGGGGTCTTTTCTTACTCCGCCGAGGAAGGCACTCCCGCCGCTCGGCTGGACGGCCAGCTTTCCGACGAGGTCAAGGAGGAGCGCAGAGCTGCGGCCATGGAGCTGGCCCAGCGCATTTCTCTTGAACGCAACCGAGGGCTTCTGGGTTCCACCTTGGAGGTAATGACCGACGGCTTTGAGGACGGACTGTTTTATGGCCGGAGCGGAGGCGAAAGTCTCGATGCCGACCCGCTGATCTACTTTGGCTCCCGATATGAACCCATGCCGGGGGACGTCGTCAGGGTGAAAATACTTGACGCCGGGGAGTATGACCTTTACGGCGAACAAATTTCCGAGCAGGAATAAGGAGGAAAAAACATGAATTTACCAAACAAGCTTACTATGTTTCGCATTATATTGGTGCCGGTGACGATGGCATTGATGTTGTCAAATAAGCCGGTCATCGCCGGCATAGTCTTTGCCGTGGCAAGCATAACCGACTTTTTTGACGGTTTTATTGCCAGAAAGTACAACCTTGTCACCTCCTTTGGAAAAATAATGGATCCTCTTGCGGACAAGATACTGGTGTTCGGCGCGCTTTTGTGCTTTATACAGAACGGCACTATCAACGTCTGGCCCGTGGTGATAATTATTGCAAGAGAGTTGTTTGTGACCTGCATGAGGGTGGTCGCCGTGGACAAGGGCAAGGTCATCGCCGCGTCCTGGTGGGGAAAAATAAAAACCAACGTCCAGATCTTCGGGGTGCTTTTCTCCATATTTTTTGAAAAACGGCTTCCCGCCGTATGCTCGGCTGTTCTCTGGATAGCGGCTCTCTTTACCTTGGCAAGCTGGATAGCCTACATCTTTGAAAATATCGACGTTTTCAGGGATTAGCTGCCTGATTTGCGAAAAATTTTGTTTTACATTTGTGTTAAATCTCTTGCAAATGTGTTTCAAATGTTGTATGATATTATTAATCAGTTTATTGGGGAGGGCTTCGCCATGGCAACTAATCATACGACTCAAATTGAGATCAACCGTACCCGAGACATCGAGATAGAAACGATAATCAGCCGGGTTCATAACGCTCTGGTCGAGAAAGGATATAACCCTATTAGTCAGTTGGTGGGTTATATCATGTCCGGCGATCCCACCTATATTACCAGCCATAAAGGGGCCCGCAGCCTTATAACCAAGGTG
>CANQKL010000082.1 GCA_947624455.1 uncultured Clostridia bacterium | reverse complement strand
ACTTGACGGTGACCACCTCGCCGGCGTTCTCCATTTTACGGCGGCGGTAGGCGATGTATGCCAGGATAAGCAGCAGCCCGGCCGCGGCAAGCTGGAGCCAGAAGGAGAAAGTGAGTTCGCCATCGTAGGGCAAACCGTATAATTTTTCGGCCAGGGGAGTCCTGCCGTAGTAGCCGCCGAAGAGGCGCGCCTCCTTCATGTAGGCGACAAAGGCCTCGCCCACAAAGGGCAAAAATACGATAATGGGCGTGAACACCTTGCCCGCCACGGCGCTACCGCTGAACATCACGGTGAAGCAGGATGCGGCAAAGATGGTCAGTCCCGCGCTGAGAGCGGGGAAGAGGATATAGCCCACGGTCAGCTCGTCGTCGACGTACTCATAGCCGTGACCGTTCACCAGCGGGATGAGCAGCAGTGAGAACAGCATGGGTAAAATCTCGCTTATCAGCCCGTAAAGCACGTTGGCCCCGAAGATGGCCGTCTTGGTGGAGGGCAGGCTGTGGTAGAGGTTGACCGCCCGGGAGGAGTTCATGTAGCTGAACACGCTCCAGCCGTTGACCGCGCCGAAGGCTATGGCATAGGCCACAAGCAGACCGTAGTTAAAATAGTAGTGATTGGAATAATTATCCGTTATCACAGGCAACATGAGACTGACGAATATGAGGGCGATATTCAGCCCGAAAACCCACCAGTAACGCCTGAGATTTGATTTTAAAACCGTTTTGAACATTGCTCTCCCTCCTTATATCATGATGTCTTTCACGTTGTAGCCGTTGGTGTCCATCTCGTAGATGAACACTTCCTCCAGCGTCAGGGGCAGTATCTCGCATATCAGCGGGGAATAGGCCGCCGCCATGCGGAGTATGTCCTCCTGCTCACCCCGAACGATGAGGATGTTCACGCTGCCGAAGGTTTCGGCGTGCATAACCTCCAAAGCGGAGCGCAGCTCCTCGGGGAAGCCCTCTTTAAAAGCGATCTGGAGCTTGTGGATGTTGCCCTTTACGTCGTCCAGAGATTTCTCAAGGATTATCTTACCGGCGGACATTATGCCCACGTGGTCGCACACGTCCTCCAGCTCCCGCAGGTTGTGGGAGCTGATCAGCACCGTCATGCCCCGCTCGGATACGTCCTGCATTATCAGGCTCCACACGCTGCGGCGCATTACCGGATCGAGGCCGTCCAAAGGCTCGTCGAGTATCAGCGCCTTGGGCCGGGCGCTGAGGGTCAGCCAAAAGGCCACCTGCTTTTTCATGCCCTTGGAGAGCTTTACCGGCCGGCGCTTGACGTCGATGCCGAACACCTCTCTCAGCTTCTCGAATCTGGCCCAGTCCCAGTTGGAGTAGACCCCGGCGTAGAGATTGGCCATGTCCTTGATGGTGTAGCTGTTGAAGAAATAGGGGTCGTCGCTGATATAAAGGCTCTCGTTTTTGATTTTTGGATTTTCACAGGGACTTTCGCCGTCTATGGCGATCTCTCCTGAGTCCGCCCGGTATATCCCGGCCAAAATTTTCATTATCGTGGTCTTACCGGCCCCGTTAGGCCCCACCAGGCCATAGACGCTGCCCGGCTCCACGCTGAGAGTCAGTCCGTCCAGCGCCTTGAAGCCGTCAAAATTTTTCGTTACGTTCCTGACCTTGATCATTTTGTTACCTCCTCGCTGTAAACTGCCTCAAGCTCATTTAAAATATTTTCCCTGGCCTCGCCCATATAACGCAGCTCCCGTATGACCGAGCGCAGCTTTTGCCTCAGCTCCTCCAGCTTAGGCAAGTCAGCCGCCTTGACCGGCGCTATAAAGCTCCCCTTTGCGGGAACAGACAGGATGTAGCCCTGATTTTCCAGTTCCCTGTAAGCCCGCTGTATGGTGTTGGGATTGATGGCCAGCGCAGCCGCCAGTTCCCGTACCGACGGTATTTTGTCCCCTTCCTTAAGGGCGCCGGTCAGTACAAGCTCTTTGAACCTGTCTATGATCTGCTGGTAGAGCGGTCGGCGGTCGCCATAGTTCAAACTGAACATTCAACTGCCTCCTTTGGAATGATAATGTATGAACTGTGCTATAACACTTAGTACAGTTGTAGTATAGCACGCTGATACTGGTTTGTCAAGGGGCAAAATAAAAATTTCCAGAATTTTTTTATGAAAAAAGTATTGACATCCTAAAAAAAATGTAGTATTATATATATGCGATGTTCGGTAAGTAAAAGCTCTTACCGTTACATAAAAAAGCAACCTGCCCGGGGGCGGTTGCTTTTTTATGTTATGGCGGTTTCAGCCGTTCGACGACTTCAGCACGGCGGAAAGCACCTCGTTGTAAAGCTCCTGGGGGGCCCGTTTGAACTCGCGGCAGAGGTTTTTTGCCAGCTTTTCATCGAATAGCGAAAGCGAAAGATCAAAAATCTTGTACTTTCCCTCCATTATACCCAGGCGGACGGTACACTCCATTTCGCTGCCCCGGTCATACTCGGCCGTGACCGCGAGATCGCTTTCAAACTCCCGTATTTTTATTCTCGCGCTCTGGTACAGTTTTTCGCAGACAGACCGCGGCAGCCTGGCGGAGAAGCCCTCTAACGCCGTTTCGCCCAGCCTCGTAAGGCTAAAGCGCCGGCCCCGCTGATCCTCGAAGTAGGTGATGAGCCGGTTTTCAATGAGTTCGTATATGGCCTGTTCCAAATCGAAGAAATTGGCCAGCTCGTTGGAGAGGATTATGTCGATGAGGATATTTTCAGGAATGGCGTCCCTGAAATACTGGATGGTTCTGATGATCAGGAGCTTTACGTCTACAGGCTCCTCAAAATAATAGCTCATGGCCGCGCCTCCCGGTTTTTCTTTCGCTTGGCTCCCTTTACGGGTTCGCTGGGGAACGTCAGGGAACCTATAAAAATATTATAGCACAAAATGAAAAATTTTTCAATAGCATAATTGTATAAAATGAACCAGCCGCGCGTCCTGTCCCTAACTGGTCAGGTATTTACCCAGCTCGCGGCCAAAGATTTTAGCCGCGGCCAGGGCCTCGTCAAGAGTGTTGCCGTCGCTGCCGACCTCGACTATTATGCTGCCGGTGGAAAGCTGCTGATTGAATCGGCTGGAACGCAGATTTACGGGCCGCATAAGGCCGGGATATCCGTCTACCAACTGGCGTTGAAGGCTGAGGGCGAAGGCGAGATTCTGCCGCCATAGGGGATGTTCCGCCCCTCCCATGTCGGTTCCGACCACAAACATAAGCTGGGATGCGCCGTCCGGCCCCTGGGTCTTGAGCCGACGGCCACCGTCCTCTATGCTGTCTCGGTGGACGTCAAGGATAACTTTTATGTCGGGGTTTTCGGCCAAATGCTTCTTTGCAACCGCCAGAGACGCGCTGTAGCTCTTGTTGAAATCGGGTTCGTCGCAGAGGGTGGTGTCATGGATGACGCTCACTCCCGCCGCCTCCAATTCCCGCTGTATCTCGTCTCCCACACGCACCACGTTGAAGTTTTTGTCGGTGGTACGAACGTCTTGTAGCGGCGTATAGTTGTAGTTCTCCGAGGGGGTGTAGGATTCACAGCCGTGGGTGTGCAGGATCAGCACCTTTCCCCCGTCGGTCTCGCGGGGAAGAGACAGCAGCTCCTCTACGTTCACCTCTGCCTTGGCCAGGTTGGAGATCTCTATGCCCTCGGCAAGAGGACGGGATGCGGCCACCGTCCGCACGGCGGCGACGCCGCTTGAGGGGGCGGGAGGCTCGGCGTCCGCTGCCGCCGCTGTCTCAGGCTCCGGCTCAGTCTCCTGAGCGCTCACCTCCGCCCCGCCCATGCCCACCGTCATGTACAGCACGCCGTTTGCCAACTGACCGGGGAGAGGCCCGATACCGGCCACCGACGCCCGGGCCGCCGCGACGCAGCATAGAATTACCACTATCTTAAAAATTATGTGATTCTTTCTAAGGTCTTTCATGCAGCTTTCCCTTTTCAAAAAAATTTTTTCCGGATAATTCCTCTTTGTGAAATATATATATTGATTTTTGCCACGAAATATGATATAATTCCTTCAAACTATAAAATTAATAGGAGGTAAACGAAATGTTGGTTTCCGCAAAAGAAATGCTTGAAAAGGCCCGTGACGGTCATTATGCCGTGGGTCAGTTCAACATCAACAACCTTGAATGGACAAAGTCTATACTGCTCACCGCCGAGGAGTTGAAGTCCCCTGTTATCCTTGGCGTAAGCGAGGGCGCGGGCAAGTACATGACCGGCTACAAGACAGTTGTCGGCATGGTGAATGGTATGCTCGAAGAATTGAAAATAACGGTTCCCGTGGCGCTGCACCTGGATCATGGCAGCTACGAGGGCGCTCTTAAATGCATCGAGGCGGGTTTTTCCTCGGTAATGTTTGACGGCTCTCACTATCCCATCGACGAGAACGTTGCCAAGACCACCGAGCTTGTTAAGATCTGCCAGCAGAAGGGCCTTTCCCTCGAGGCCGAGGTTGGCAGCATCGGCGGCGAGGAGGACGGAGTTATCGGCGCCGGTGAGGTTGCCGATCCCCAGGAGTGCAAAAAGATCGCCGATCTGGGCGTGACCATGCTGGCCGCCGGTATCGGCAATATCCACGGCAAATATCCTGAAAACTGGCCCGGCCTGCGCTTTGACGCTCTTGAGAACATCAAGGCCCTCACCGGCAATATGCCTCTGGTTCTCCACGGCGGCACCGGTATTCCCGAGGATATGATAAAGAAGGCCATTGACCTTGGCGTTGCCAAGATCAATGTCAACACCGAATGTCAGTTGGCTTTTGCCGCCGCCACCCGCGAGTATATCGAGGCTGGCAAGGATAAGCAGGGCAAGGGCTTCGACCCCAGAAAGCTGCTGGCTCCCGGCGCCGAGGCAATCAAGGCCACCGTCAAGGAAAAGATGGAGCTGTTTGGAAGCGTTGGCAAGGCGTGAGCGTAGATATAATCTATCGTTGAAACAAAGAGACTGTAAAAAACTCGCTATGTAATTTAAAGGCACTGGGGCCGGCCGAAAAAATCGTGCAGAACGGACGAAAATCAGCTCGCGCAGGCGGATTAACGGGCGAACGCCCGCCGCCGAGCAAGCCCTCCCGACGGCGTACATAGGTACGCCGAGGGTGATTTTCGTTCGTAGTTCAAGGGCATAAAATGAGAAAATTCGCTCATAAGGGCGAATTTTCTACATTAATGTAACTATTTTATTTTTATTGATTGACTATATAACACTTAAATTTACCTTAAATTAAGTCATTCAGCCCTTGAACGATCTGCGCGACTTTTTTTACGGCCCCTTGCAATCATGAAGTAAGGTGGGTGTGCTATGGAATACCGTTACAAACAGCTTTCCCATGAAACCGAGCAGCGCATACTTGAGGATCGGGCGGCGGGAAAGGTCAACCCCTGGAGCTTCCGGGACGGGGACGCCGTGCGCCGGGATATGGAGCGTGACAGGAACAGTCTGCTCAGACCTGCCTTTGTCCGTGATATCGAAAAAATACTTCATCTTCCGATATATAACCGATATAACGACAAAACTCAGGTTTTTTCCTTTTATCTGAACGACGACATCACCCGCCGGGGCCTCCACGTTCAGCTCGTGTCCCGTATAGCCCGAAACATCGGGCGGCTGCTGGGCCTCAATCTTGACCTTATCGAGGCCATGTCCCTTGGTCACGACCTGGGCCACACCCCCTTCGGTCACGCCGGGGAACGCTACCTCAGCGAACTGCTGGAGGAGGGTACGGGCCGATATTTCAATCATAACGTCCACAGCACAAGAGTGCTGGACGTGCTTTACCGGCGGAACGTCAGCTTGCAGACCTTGGACGGCATACTTTGCCACAACGGGGAATTTGAACTGAAGGAGTACCGGCCCCGCCCTCTCGCGGGCTTTGAGGAATACGATAAAACGGTGGAGGACTGCTACACCGGCGGCTACGCCGCCATTAAAAAGCTGACGCCTTCCACTTTGGAGGGCTGCGTTGTGCGGATCAGTGACATGATAGCCTATGTGGGCAAGGATCGCCAGGACGCGGTCACCGCTAAGATAATAGACGAGGATCACCCCTTTTCCGCTCAGCTCATCGGCACAAAAAACGCTCAGATGATAAACAATCTTATCGTGGATATCGTGGAAAACAGCTACGGCAAGGACTACATCCTCCTGGGGGCCGAGGCCTTCGAGGATCTGCGAACCGCCAAGCGTGAAAATACCAAATATATTTACGACAACGAGAATGTGAACAAAATGTACGAGAGCAGTATCCGTCCCATGTTCGGCGAGCTGTACGGCAGGCTCCTTGCCGACGTTAAGAGCGGGGACGAGAACGCTGTCGTTTACCGCCACCACATCAGGCATATTGAGGAAAGCGTCAAATACTATCAAGGCCCCGATTACAGGGATCAGGAGCCTAACCAGATAGTGGCGGACTATATAGCCAGCATGACCGACGACTATTTTGTGGCTCTGCATCAGGAGCTGTTCCCGAAAAGCAGATACCGCATTGAATATAGATCATACTTTAACTGACGGGGAAATCGGGCGGCGCGCCCTTTTTCCCGTCACATACGTAAGAAATGAAGTGATATATTGAAAACCGCTTTTAAGATCCTCAGAGAGGCCAAAAAATACTGGTGGCTGCTGATAGTAACCATGTTTGCGATCATTGGCAACAGCGTGTTGGGGCTGTACCTGCCTCAGGTGGTGCGTCGGCTTATCGACCTCATCAGTCAAAAAGATCCCCAGATAGTTGACAAGGCTCTGAATATGGCGTTTGCCTTTTTGATCGTGTCGCTGCTCCAGTGGCTCACCCAGTTTTTGCGAACCTTCGCCTCTCATAAAGCCGCGTGGAGCTTTGTCCACGACCTGCGGCTCAGGCTGTACGACCACCTCCAGCGCCTGTCCATGAGCTTCTTCCACGACAAGCAGACTGGTCAGCTTATGAGCCGGGTGATCAGCGACACTGAAAAGATGGAGCTGTTCATCGCCCATGCCAGCGCCGACGCTTTGGCGGGCGTGGTAATGTTTTTGGGCGTAATGATAATGCTCTTCCGCATGAATGTGACCCTGGCGGCGATTAGCGTGGCCGTTATCCCTGTTGTG
>CANQKL010000081.1 GCA_947624455.1 uncultured Clostridia bacterium | reverse complement strand
ACGGATTCCGGGACGCTCTTACCGAAAAGCTGGGCGCGGACGGCGTAAACTACAACTTCCAGAACGCCGCCGGTGATCCCAACACCTGCACCACCATCGTAAACCAGTTTGTTTCGTCCAATGTTGACCTGATTTTTGCTAACGCCACTCCCGCCCTCCAGGCGGCTGTCAGCGCCACCGCCGACATTCCCATCGTCGGCACCTCCATCACCAGCTATGAGGTAGCTCTTGAGGAGGACGACTGGGCCAACCGCGTTACCGGCAAGAACGTTACCGGCACCGCCGACTTGGCTCCCCTTGCCGAGCAGGCCGCCATGTTCAAGGAGCTTCTGCCCGACGTTAAGACCATAGGTCTGCTTTACTGCTCTGGCGAGGCTAACTCTCAGTATCAGGTGGATATCGTGTTCGACGAGCTGACAAAACTGGGCTACACCCCCGTTAAGTACGCCTTTTCCGACTCCAACGATGTTGCCGCCGTTACCACCACCGCCTGCGCCGGAAGCGACGCCCTTTACATTCCCACCGACAACACCGTTGCTTCCAACGCCGAGATTGTAAATAACATCACCGTTCCCGCCAACATTCCCGTTATCGCCGGTGAGGAAGGCATTTGCAAGGGCTGCGGCATCGCAACGCTGTCCATTTCCTACTATGACATCGGTCACGTTGCTGGCGACATGGCCTATGACATACTTGTAAACGGCGCGGATCCCGCCACCATGGAGATCGGTTACGCCGACAGCCTTACCAAGAAGTATGTTCCCTCTCGTATGGCTCAGTTTGGCATCACTCCTCCCGAGGGCTACGAGGCCATCGAGGAATAAATTCCCGATAATTTTATAAAAAGCAAATGGGGCTGCGAGGGTGGACCTCGTGGCCCCGATTGCCGTAATAAGGGGAGATAATTATGCAGACATTTCTTAGCTCGTTGCCCGGCCCCATAGCCCAGGGAATCATCTGGGGCATAATGGCAATGGGCGTTTACATTACCTTTCGCATACTGGATATCGCCGACTTGACGGTGGACGGCACAATGGGTACCGGCGGCGTAACGCTGGTAGTGCTGGTGGCCGGAGGGATGAACGTTGGCCTCGCGATGCTCATTGCCTTTTTGGCGGGCTGCGCGGCGGGGCTTGTCACCGGCATATTTCACACAAAGTTTGGTATTCCCGCTATTTTGGCGGGTATTTTGACCCAGCTTATACTGTATTCCGTAAATTTGCGCATCACTGGACAGCGTTCCAACGTGCCGCTTTCGGTGGATAAGTACGCGCTTATGCTGTCGCTGCGCAATCTGAGCCGAGCTATACTGGTGAGCGCCCTGTTTGCCGCGGCGATAATAGCCATTATGTACTGGTTTTTCGGCACCGAGCTTGGCCACTCTCTGCGGGCGACTGGCTGCAACCAGAACATGGCCCGGGCCAACGGCATAAACACGGATAACAATAAGATGATCGGCTTAGTGCTGTCCAACGGCCTTGTGGCCCTGTCGGGCGCGCTTTTGGCCCAGTATCAGGGCTTTGCCGACATAAACATGGGCCGTGGCGCGATAGTTATCGGCCTTGCCGCCGTTATCATTGGCGAGGTGCTGCTGGGCAAGGTGTTCAAGAACTTCGCCCTCAAGCTTTTGGCTGCGGTATTCGGCGGGATAATCTATTATATCGTTATCACTCTTGTGCTTCAGATGGGCCTTAACGCCAACGATCTGAAGATGCTTTCCGCGCTGGTAGTCGCCGTGTTCCTGGGCATCCCCTACTGGCAGAAGAAACTGCGTGAGCGCAAGTCCAATAAGGAGGTGCGCGGCGATGCTTAAAGTAAGCGGCGTATATAAGACCTTTAATAAAGGTACGGTAAATGAGAAAAAGGCTCTCAACGGCATTGATTTGGAGCTTAAGGCCGGAGATTTTGTCACGATAATCGGCGGCAACGGCGCGGGCAAGTCCACGCTGCTCAATAGCATATGCGGCGTATTTCCGGTTGACCGTGGCAGCATCGTAATAGACGGCAATGACGTGACCTCGCTGCCGGAGCATAAGCGGGCCAAGTACCTGGGCCGAGTATTTCAGGATCCTATGATGGGAACCGCGGCGGATATGTGGATAGAGGAGAATATGTCGTTGGCCTTTCGCCGTGGTCAGCGGCGAGGCTTGAAGTGGGCCATAACCAATAAGGAGAGGGCCATGTACCGGGAGATGCTTTCTCAGCTGGGGCTGGGCCTTGAGGATCGGCTTTCCAGCAAGGTAGGGCTTTTGTCCGGCGGTCAGCGTCAGGCCCTGACGTTGCTCATGGCCGTAATGCGCCAGCCCAAGCTTCTGCTGCTGGACGAGCATACAGCGGCTCTTGACCCCAAGACCGCCGCAACTGTGCTGGAGCTGTCGGAGAAGTTTATAAACGAGAATAAGCTTACCGCGATGATGATAACCCATAATATGAACGACGCCATAATTCACGGCAACCGGCTCATAATGATGAATGAGGGCCGTGTGATTTATGACGTCAGCGGTCAGGAGAAAAAGGAGCTTACCGTGGACGACCTGTTAAAGAAGTTCGCGGATCTCAGCGGCGCGGCGTTGGATAACGACCGTATGCTTCTGTCTAAGTGACCTGCAAATGTATCAATCAACCGCAAACGTGACCTGGATTCCGTAGGGGCGGCCTGGCGTCGGAGCAAAGGGTGACTTTGCCCCGACGTTTTCTCGTTGTGAAAACGTCGGGGCGCGTACCCTTGCTCCTCCTTTTCCCACAAACAACAATGTTGTTTGTGGGTCCCTTTATACCCGCAATATTCCGTTTGTGGTAACAATGATAAATAAGGTTAGGGAATCACAAACGTAACATTTACATCATGCCCCTAGGGGATTTTTAAGGGGAACCGCAGTTCCCCTTAAACGCCCTGAGGGGTCCGGGGCCATGGCGAGGGCCCCGGCGCTTTTGGTACTTTTGCCGCGCAAAAGTACATAGAAATAAAAGTTATTGCGACAAACAACGCCGCAGGCGTTTACGAAGTTTTGGAAATATGATAAATTGAGTTGTTGCGCCTGATAATTTTGTCTAATTGCCGCAAACGTCTGATTGGCGCATGACCGGAACCCCCACTCGGATTTGCGACGCCACAAGAATCAAGGCCGCACATGAAAATTGTTGTAAATTTTGCACAAAAAAACGAGCCCAAATTTGTATAACAATACGGCGGACAAAAGGCGGCAAACCGGTTGACATCCCGCTAAAAAAGTGATAAAATTATAATACGCCATAAAGTGTTTGCGGTAACGCGCTGGCCCGCCCGGCGGCAAGCCGGAGGTCGAACGAAACCCCGCCGAAGTAGCCTGTGCCGCGCCGTGGACTAAGGTAAAAAAACTAAATTAAGGAGGACAAACATAATGAACACAATTAAAACCGGCAAGGTTCTTGCTCTGGTTGTCGCTCTGGCGATGGTTCTGTCGGTAATGCCCGGCTTTGCCATGGTTGCTGGCGCTGCTACATATGCGGAGAACGCTGATAGCTTTGTCATCACCTTTAAGCTGCCCGACAGTCTTACTGGTTACGCCGACATTCAAATCACCGACAAAGACGGCGACGTTATCACTGGCTTCTGCCTGTCAAATGACGGCTTCCATCCTTTCCATAGGGAGCAGGTAAAGGACAAGGCTACTTCCGTGGCCGACTATGATGGTACGGCTCCCGCCGCGTTCAGCGATACGCCCGACGAGACCAGCGTTAAGCCTCTCCCCGCCGGTCAGGAGGTAAAGATCACCTATACAAAGACCGAGGAAGGCTATTCCATTTGCTATGAGCTTGCTGATCATAAGTTTACCCGTACCTACACCACCGATGTAGAGATCAACGGTGTAGTTTCCGCCAATAGCTGGGCAATCGCCCCGCATGATGGTTGTGATATTACCGATTCCAATATAATGGATAAGTATATCCTTGAATCCAAGGTTAACGACACCCCTATGGAAAAAACTCCAGCCGCTTCTATTACAATTAAGAAGATTAATGAGGCTGGCGAGTCCATTGTTGACGATACTACAGTTGAAGGTTACCTTGTTGGCCAGAGCTACACAACCAGCGTTGGTTATCCTGAGTATGTGGAAAAAGATGGCAAATATTATCTTCCCGCTAAGGATCAGGCTAAGACTGTAACTATTGATAAGCTTGAGGCTGAGAACACTATTGAATTCAAGTATACCGAAGCTGATTTCAAGGCTGTGGATGTTCCCACTGACCCCGTTAGAATAGGTTATGTCGAGTACACCCCCAAGGGTAAAAACCTTATCGCCAACCCCAGCTTCGAGACCACCGACGGTCGCTTCAATATTCTTGGCTGGAAGAGCCAGAAAACGAAGGATACCTTTGGCTTTGGCGGTGATGGTACACCCTATGGTCACGGCTATATCGTTAAGAACGGCAGTTACTCCCTCCTTGACGGAGACGGCACAGCCACAACTGACGAGAATTACACCGTTAAGGACGGCGATTTCGCTTTTGGTAGCCGCTGGAATGACGGTTTCGGCGACAGTGGTCTTTGCTCTCTGTACACCAACGTAGAGGTTGGCCACAACAAGACCATATACTTCTCTTACTGGACAAAGGCTTACACTACTAATGAAGCTTTTGCCGGCGTACATGCTGTGGCAGGCGGCGCTGATGCTGCTCCTGCTGCTCTTGAGACCCATGATGTCATCAGGAGCGATGTTCAAGGTGACTGGACCCTGATGAAGAATGCCGTCACCACTGACGAGACTACCGATACCGTTCAGTTCCTTGCCTACTGGCTTGGCGATGCTGGCGCGGGCGCTCATCCTTATTTCCTGTTCGATAACTTCGTAGTTGCCGAGGCGGATGTGACTGGTGAGGCTAAAGACACTACAGTTACCTACACTATCGAGGGCAAGCCTGATTATGAAAAATCTTTTACCGAGAAGGCTTGGCCTGACGAGGAAGTAGTATTCGACGCTTTTGAGGACTTCGTTGGCGGCGTTGCTTACACCGCTGATTCTGTTACCCTTAAAGGAGGCGAATCTCGTAAAATTACGCTTACCGCCGACACTAACAGAATTTATCCCACTCTTGACCTTTACATCAACAAGAGTGATATTAAAGGACATGATGAGACCAAGCCGAAGGATATGCTCGTTGTTGCGGCTACCGGTGATACCAACAAGACCACCGATGCCGACGGCAACTCCACTACCACGGCTCCTTCCGGTCTGGGCAGCTCCAGAATTGGCGTTGTTCGGTTCGATAAGCCCTCTGTCGACGAAGGCCAGCAGGTTATCCTTAACCTGACCGTAGGCTATATGAACAAGAATATCGGCGGCAGCAATACCAAGGTTTACGCTTTCAAATATGACGGCGCTACCGATGGCGAAACTGTTGACACGTCTTCCGATGATATTATAAAGGGTCTTGACGCCGCCAGCCTTGCTTGGTCTGACGTTGCGGCTTCCAGATCTTCCGATGTCGCTGATGGCGACTATCTGCCCAGTGGCAGCAAGCTCGCTATAGATGTTACCGACATCGTAGCCGCTTCTGAGGGCGAGACCGTTACCATCGGTCTTGGCGCCGCGTACGCCGGACTTTACATCGTTGACTCCGAGACATCCAATGCCGAGGACAGCGAGTTCGCCGGTCAGGCTCCTTATCTTGCCGTAGTTGACGGAAAGACCGTTAGCTTTACCGGTGTTGAGGCTGCCAAGGTTACCAAGAACGGCAGCGTTGTAAAGACCCCCGTTGTTGCTCAGGAGGGCGACACCATCCGCGCCTATGACGCCGAGGATGGCAAGCTTCTGGTTGGCGGCGTTGTTTCCGCTAAGGTAGCCGCTGACACCGCTGAGCTTAAGCTTAGCGTTCCCGCAGTTACCGCCAAGCTTGGCTATGCCAACGGCAAGCTCGCTATCTTCTTTGAGAGCGAAGCCGAAGGCGCCAAAGCCGTTATCACTCACAGCAATGATTATACGCTCAAAGAGGGCGAGACCTTTGAAAACGAGGTTACCCTTCCTGCGGCTGTTATCCCCAACAACGCTAACGTTGTATACGAGGTAAAGGCCGTTGACGCTAACGGCGAGGCTTTTGCCACTGCTTCTCAGGCTCTTTATCCCCTGGTAATAGCCGATATCGAGGTTAACTCTGCGGAGTATGCCGCGGCTGAGGAGCTTTCCAACGTAGACCAGGCCGTTAAGGCTCTCACCGAGGGCGGCGCGGTTTACAATGAGGTTGCCGTTGAGGGCAGCGAGGATGGCGCGACCGAGCTTAAGTTCGGCGACGCCCGCGACAACATCTTCGACCTCAGCGTTTCCGGCGAGGCCGAGGCTGCTACCGTTACCATTTCCGTTAAGCCTGAGCTGGCCGCTAAGGGCTTTGGCTTCAAGGCTGGCGTAAAGGCCGGTAAGGTTGACGCCGTTAAGGCCGCTACTGGCGATGGCAACGGCGTATTCACCACTATCACCATCACAGGCGACGACGTAACTCTTGCTTCCCCTCAGGAGGCCGTTACTCTTAGCCTTGACAGTGTGGAGATCGAGTTCGTTGAGACCGAGGTTGCCGAGTCCGAGGCAGCCGACGCCGATGCGTCCTACGACTTCACCCCTGAACTGTAAGGAGGTAGACAGATATGAAAAAGTTATTTAACAGCCCCGTTATCGAGGTAAAATCCCTGTCTCCCGAGACTGAGGTTATGGGCGTTTTCAGCCTTGCTACAAGCGCTGAGACCGCTACTCCCGCCGGTGTTACCGTTGTAGAGGATACAACCACTCTCCCCGAGAACACCTTCGATTACTGGACAGCGAAATAAGCGTTATATGACGGCGAAATAAGCGTTATATGCGCGTATCCCCCGGGTCTCCCCGGGGGATATTTTTGTGTTCGCCATGAACGTGATTGATTTTGCGGGGCCGTTGGCCGCAAGCGTGTTATTTTAACCGCAGATGTAACCTAGATTCCGTAGGGGCGGCCATTGGCCGTCCGCAATATTCCGTTTGCGGTGGCAATTTCGAACATCATTACAATAAATGCATTAATGCAAAATTGTATAAAATCATCAAAATGTAACCTTGATATCGTAGGGGAGCGCATTGCGCTCCCGCCGTGAAACGTTTACAGCA
>CANQKL010000080.1 GCA_947624455.1 uncultured Clostridia bacterium | reverse complement strand
TATAGGCCCCGGACAGGCGGTGTTTGTAAGGTCGGGCGATCTGCACTTGGGCCTTGGGCGCGATCTGGAGCCATGCGAATTTTTCGCGCTTGTGTTTGCCCCGGAATTTCTGGCGATCGACGGTAATGATATTGTGTTCCAGAACTATGTTATGCCGGTACTCGACAGAACTCTCAAATTGCCGACCTTTTACAGCGGGGAGCCGGCCTGGGAGGAGGAACTGATCCAGAGGACAAGAAAGGTGCGTCGGCTCAATAAAGAAAGGCCGCAGGGCTATGAGCTTTCGATAAAGGCGGAGATGCTTGAGATATGGCGCCTCGCTTTTGAACATGGGGAGCGCGGCGTCGAGGGGCGGGCCAGCGCCGCAAAGGACATGATCACGGCTATGGAATATATACGTTCGGAATTTGCTTCTCCACTTACGCTCAAGGATATCGCGGGCCGGGTCAATATGAGCCAGGGATATTTTTGTCGGCGATTTTCTTCGGTGATGCACATTACGCCATTTGAATACCTGCTCCAAATACGGGTGGACAATAGCTGCCGCCTGCTTCGGGGAACCGATTTGCCGGTGGGGGAAATAGCTCTGCGCTGCGGCTTTAACGGCTTCAGCTACTTTACGAAAAAATTTTCGCAGCTTGTGGGCTGCACTCCCTTGGAATTCCGCAAGAGGGGCAAAAAGGGGGCCGACTGACCACGCTTCGCTGTTTATGTATTAGTCCGTTTAAGGAGCTTTTAATCAGTCTCTATTTTGAATACCACGGGCTTATCGGTCTTTACGGGCTTAGTGACGATCTTTAGTCCTTTGCCGTCCCTCGTCCACTCGGGAGACGGATCGTGGCCCAAAACGCTCACAGAATTGATTATCCCGTGGAAGTTGGGCTTACTTGACGCGTCGGCATCGGCGAGGGATCTTATGGTCACGCTGTTTTGGCCCTGCATATTGAGGCAGATCGCGTAGATCGCCCCGCCGTTCACCGTAAAGCGTATGTCCTCGGCGGTGTAGGGCTTGGCGGTCCCGTCGGTAAACTGGCCCTCGGTGGTTTTTGTTGGGCCTTCTCCTGATTTGCGCCAAAGCTTTGCCCCGTAAATTGCCTCCCCATTCACTTTGAGCCATTCGCCGATCTCAAACAGAATATTCCTGTCCTCGTCCGGGATAGTTCCGTCGGCTCGGGGGCCTATGTTCAGGAGCATCCGACCGTTCTTGCTAACTATATCCGCCATATCCCGAATTATCTGGGTCGAGGTCTTGTATTGGTTATGTTCCGTGTAGCACCAGGAATTTGTTGCAACAGATGTGTCGGTCTGCCAAACGTACGGCTTTACTTCGGCAAATTGTCCGCGTTCTATGTCTACTACGGCCGTACCGAATTCAAAGGCGTCGTGCTTATAATTTATTACGACTTCTTCGCCCCACTCCTCGGCGCGATTATAGTAGTAGGCGGCAAATTTTTTCAGATATGGCTTTACGGCGCTATGCTGTATCCACCAGTCGAAATATATGATTTTTGGCCGATATTTGTCAACTATCTCGCAGCAGCGGCACAGCCAATCGCTGAGATACTCGTCCGTGGGCGCCGGTTGAGAAAACAGGTCGTGGTGATCCCCTTCCGCCATGGAGGGCCAGTAGAAGTCCCCGCGTTTCAGCGGCTCCTTTATGTCGGAGTCAAACTCCTTGCCGTGGCTCATAAAAAACCAGTGTTCGACCCGGTGTGACGAGGCGCAGTTGATAAGGCCGCGCTTATTACATTCGGCTGAAAGCTCCCCCAACACGTCCCGACGAGGCCCCATTTTCGCGGCGCACCAGTCTGAAAGCTCGCTGTCGTACATCTGAAAGCCGTCATGGTGTTCTGCGACTGGCATTACATATTGCGCCCCAGCCCGTTTGAACAGCTCCGCCCACTGAGCCGGATCGAATTTTTCCGCGCGGAACATAGGGATGAAGTCCTTGTAGCCAAAGTCCTTGTGTGGGCCATAGGTCTTGATGTGATGCTCGAATTCGGGAGAGCCTTGTATGTACATATTGCGTGAATACCATTCGCTGCCAAAGGCCGGCACGCTGTAAACTCCCCAGTGGATAAAAATTCCAAACTTTACTTTTTCGTACCAGGCGGGAACTCGGTACTGTTGGAGCGATTCCCAGTTGTCTTTGTATTTGCCGGCCTTAATGACCGATTCTATTTTCTTCAGATATTTTTCCATTACATTGCCTCCTTTGTTGCTATTATACAATAAAACTGCGCGATTGTAAATACAAAAAATTTTTTTTCTTATGAGCCAAAGTCTGTGACAAAAATAAAAAAGTCGCATTAGCACATATATTTATCACATTACGCCATGGAAAAACGGCGCCGTCAGTGATATAATTTATACAAATAACATTAAACGGGAGGAAAAATATATGAAAAAATTTATGTCGCTTATACTGGTCGCGGCTTTGGCGCTTACCCTGACGCCCGCGATAACAGTGGGCGCGGCGGTTCCCACCCTGACCGTAGATATGACGGCCAAGACTGGAGCCATGCGCCACGGCAGCGGCGGTTTTCTCTATGGTCTTGGCAGCCACGGAACCCCCAATGCCAACACCTTGACGCCGCTTAAACCGGGGACAGCCGTGCAGAAGGCTCCTGACGGCCTTCAGCATCCCACCGGCGACGTGCTTGACGTGGCCGAGACCTTTATTGAGGCTGGCGGCGAGCAGGTGCAGATATATCTTCAGGATATTTTCGCTCTGTGGAGCTATGAATATACCACTATTGACGACTATCTGGATAGGATAAGGGAAATGGTGCCCAAAATCGTTGCCTTGCGGGAGAGCCGTCCTGATTTCGACGGAAAGTTTGTTTATGTGCCATATAACGAGCCTGACGGCATATGGTTCCAGAACGTAAACAATGATTCCGCCGTCCAAGACCGTTTAAACGAGTATTGGAAAAGAGCCTACGCTCTTATCAAGGAGCTGGATCCCAAGTCGCTGATCGGCGGTATTAGCTTTGCCACATATCAGTATAACGCTATGGATAAGTGGCTGAGATTCTGCGCTGCTAACGACTGTGAGCCTGACTGTATCACGTGGCATGAGCTTCAAAACAACTGCCTAAATGATTTTCCGGGACATCTGAGCCATTACCGCTCTATCGAAAAAGAATTGGGCATGGAACCCCGTGAAATCATAATCAACGAGTACGCGCCGCAGGATCATTGCTCTGTCCCCGGCAAGCTGGTCAACTGGATAGCTCTTTTTGAAGAAAACAAGGTTAGCGGCTGTCTGCCATATTGGCATAATGCCGGAAATTTGGATGATATCGCAGCTGACAACAACGAACCCAACGGAGCCTGGTGGCTGTATAAATGGTACGGCGATATGAGCGGCGAAACGCTAAGCCTTACCACCTCGACCGCCCGCGACCAGCTTTATGGTCTGGCGTCGATAGACGACAATAAAAAATCGGCGAATGTCATTTTTGGCGGCGTGGACGGCGCGGCGGATATCGTTCTCGACAACATTGCCGACACCGAGGCCTTCAAGGGCGCGGAAGCGGTGGATATCAAGGTCGAGGCCACCTACTGGACAGCCTTCCATGGCGTGGCTGAGGAGCCGACGGTCATTCGCACCGGCACCTATGGCGTTAAGGACGGAAAGGTGACAGTGGAGCTGGACGGCATGGAGGCTTCGGCGGCATATAATATAACCGTTACGGCGGCTACCGAAACAGACAATATCGGTACGGTGTACCGCGGTCTCTGGAGAAAGACATGGGAGGCGGAAAAGGCCGAGCTTATGGGCGGAGCTTATTCCACCAGCGACCCTTGGACCTACGCCTATTCCGGCGGGGCGAGGGTCAGCGGCATCAAAGACAGCGACGATGGCGTGAGCTTTACTGTTGAGGTTCCCTATACCGGCTTCTACAAGGCGGACATGGTATACGGCAACGGAAGCGGACTCAATACCGCCGAACCCTCGAAAAATGATCCGGTGACCGTTATACAGACCAGGACCATTGACGGTGAAAGCGAGGAGCTTGCTCTTGAAAACACTCTCCGCTGGCATATGGCGGGGATGTATACAGACTACATTGAGCTGAATTCGGGCGAACATTTCATAAACCTGCGCGGAACAGGCGACGGCGGGGCGGACATAGACTGCTTGAGCCTTACTTATGTTGGCGGCCAGGTGCCGGAGTTCGACAGCGTTTATGAGGCGGAGCTTGGCGACTTCAATACCCTCCTTGACAACCATTCCACCACGCTGACGACCGAGAGCGATAAACCGGGCTACAGCGCTTCCGGTTATGTGACCGGTCTTGACGGGGTCGGCGTTGAGAACGGCGGCGGGGTTCGCTTTACCGTAGTCGTGCCTGACAACGGTATGTATAACCTTACCCTCCGCTATGCGGCGGACGCGGATGCCTCGGCAAATATTTATCTTGACAATACAGCCTTGACGCTTACAAATTACCTGACAGATGTGGAGCTTCCGGCCTGCGATGGCTTCGGTTCTTCCAGCACGGCTGTGTTCCTCCAGAAGGGAATAAATATAATCGACATTGACTCCAACGGAGCCGTGGCCCTTGATTATCTGCGAGTTCACGCGGCGGACGCGGACGCGGCTGCCGTCGTTGAGGCCGAGGACGGAAATATAGTCGGAGGCGAGGCGGTCGATAACATCTATGCTTCAAATGGCGCCTATGTGGCTGGCCTGCGCGGTCAAGAGCTGTACGCGAGCTACTCTCCCGAAAAGTTTAATATCGTCAATATCAGCGACGGTACGGTCAATTATGAGAGTACTGTCAAGGCTCAGCTTATCTACGCCGACTACGACGGCAAAGGACTCAAGTCCGTAAAGCGCGTGGCTCTGCCCGTTGGCGAAAACTCGGCGAAGCTGGAAGCCGGTCACGACAAGACCTTCCTCTGGATGGATGACAGTACGCTTATGCCGGCCGCCTCCCTGTTGACAGAGGAGCAGGCGGACGCTGACAAGCTTGAGTTCAGCGTTAACGTTCCCGAGGCTGGAGATTATAAGATGGTAATGTGTTATTCAAATAACGAGCTTTTCGGCGCTCATGATTACAACGCGCAGATCGTTGACCGTTACGCAAGCTACAGCGTCAACGCCAGCGAGCCTGTTCGGGTCTACTTTAAGAACACTTACAGCAACGATAACTGGCGAACGGTCGCTGTTCCCGTGTATCTCGAGGCGGGCGACAATATCGTTAAGTTCTTTAACGACAACTGGCGCATTGTTCAGTGCGGCGTACTCAAGCCCGGCACGAGCGAACACCGTCCGGAAAACATCGACTATCAGACCCTTGTGAATTACGCCCCCAATATCGACAGCTTTAGCTTCTATCCGGCTGTGCTTGGGCCCTCCGAGGCTGGGGAGAGGTATAAAATAAGCGTAATGTCTACGGATATGGGCAGCGTTACATATGATAAGACCAGCGCGGCTCCGGGCGAAACTGTTACTCTTGAGATCAAGCACAACTTTATTGGCGGACGCTTCACCGTGACCGCCAACGGCGTCGATGTGACCGACAGGGTAGAGGATGGGCGGCTCACTATGGAAATATATGAAAATACAGATTTCCGGGTGGCCTTCAACGAGTCTGAAAACAATGACGCTTATATTTACAATAACTCCTTTGGCTCGGGCGATTTGACCGGATGGAGCGCAAAAAATGTTTCCGTACAGGAAAACGGCGGCGTTTACGAGGCGGTGTTCTCTGACGGCGGCAGCCTTAGTCAGAATATTTCCGCCGGACCTGGCTACTATACTCTCAGCTTTAGTTCCAGGGGCGCTGGCAAGGTCAGCTTTGGTTCCGTGGAGGCGGATATAAGTGGAGAAACCGTACTCACCGCCGTTGCCGCCGACGCTGGACTTAACCTTAGCGTGACAGGCGAAGCGGGCCTTGTTGTAGACGATTTCCGTATAACAAATTTCCTGCCCGCTGACGCTGGACTGGCGTACTTTGTGGATTGCGGCGACAGGAATACGGCCACCCTTTCAGACGGAGATAAGCTTGGTCTGCGGAATTCTTCTACCGAGCAGTTCTTCGCCGCCGATCCTGTGACAGGATACCATTGGGGAATTTTGGACGATCCCGACCCCGATCTGGATACCGAGGAGGAACGAATCGCCTATGACGAGGCTCACAAAAATAACGGCACCTATGTTTCCGGTCTTGAGCTTATCGGTAAGGAAACTTGGCCCTATGAGTATAACAGTTCTGACGGTCTTAGCAAAGTGATCTCTTACCGTTATGCTCATGATCAGGTTGATCACGTTGGCCCTGGCGTAACGTACAAGTTTGAGCTGGAGGACGGCAGATACGATTTTGAAGTGGGCTTCTATGCTCCTTCGCCATGGCTTGAATGGGGCAATAACCGTAAATCCAGCCTAAGGGTCAACGATACCGTGGTAGCTTCTGGGATACTGCCCACAGCCAACAGCGCCAATCCTCTTGTTATAAGGGCGCAGGCTCAGGTGACCGGCGGATACGCCACGCTTAACCTCAACCTTGACAGCGATGGCAACGGCGGCCCAATGATGAGCTATATCAAGATCGCCCCGTCGCGTTTCAAGCGTATTAATACATCAGGCATGAGCATTACCGGGTCGGCCACATGGAACAACGATCAGAATACCAGAGCCGACAGGGCTTTTGACGGAAACATGAACACTTATTTTGACGGAGTACAGGGCGGCTGGGCTCAGATAGATTTCGGCGAACGAAAGAATATTGCGGCTATAGGTTATATTCCCCGGACAGACTGGGCCGCTAGAATGAATAATACCTCATTCCTTGTGTCTAATGACGGTCAGACCTGGAAAGAGCTTATCAAGGTAAAGTCAATCCCGCCTTACGGCGAAGAAACGTTAGTTACCTCTGAGGATTTCCTGACTGATACAGTAGAATGGCGTTATCTCAGGTATCAGAACGATAACGATTACTGCAATGTAGCCGAAATATTTGTTTATGAGGGGCTGTAAAAAAATGGCGCAGATCTGCGTCGTCGCAAGCTCGGTATCGCAAGTTTCGATTTAAAAAATCGAAACACGGCTTACCTCGCTGCGACTCCTTTTCCCCACAAAATCGGCTTCGCCGTT
>CANQKL010000079.1 GCA_947624455.1 uncultured Clostridia bacterium | reverse complement strand
AAAGAGCAGCACGTCCTGACCCTCTCGGTCACGGAAATACTCGGCCATGGTCAGGCCGCTGAGGGCTACCCTCATTCTGGCTCCTGGCGGCTCGTTCATCTGCCCATAGACCAAGGCGGTCTTGTTGATAACGCCGCTCTCCTTCATTTCGTTATAGAGGTCGTTGCCCTCGCGGGTACGTTCGCCCACGCCTGAAAAAACGCTGAGGCCGCCGTGCTGCTTGGCAACGTTGTTGATAAGCTCCATGATAAGCACCGTCTTGCCCACGCCGGCTCCGCCGAAAAGGCCGATCTTTCCGCCCTTGGCATAGGGGCAGATCAGGTCTACGACCTTGATGCCGGTCTCAAGTATCTCAGTGGTACTCTCCTGCTGGTCATAGGTGGGAGCCGGACGGTGAATGGCCCAGCGTTCCTTGGCATCGGGGGCGGGGAGATTGTCCACGGGTTCGCCCAGCAGATTGAAAATGCGGCCAAGGGTGCAGTCGCCCACGGGAACGCTGATGCCCTCGCCGGTGTCCACGACCTCCATGCCCCGAACAAGTCCGTCGGTGCTGCTCATGGCGATGCAGCGAACCACGTCGTCGCCTATGTGCTGAGCAACCTCTACCACGGTCTTGCCGGAGTCGGGACGCTTTATTTCAAGGGCGTTGAGCAGCTTGGGCAGGTTCCCCTCGGGGAAGCGTATATCCAGAACAGGCCCAACGACTGAAATTATCTTGCCTGTGTTCATGTTGTATCAATCCTTTCAAAAAAAGGTTTGCTTGCAATGGGTTTGCTTGCCGCGCTCCCCTCGGGGCCAAAGCCTCAAGCGGGGAAAACGCGCTTATTTTTCGTTTTAAACGTTGCTGCCCGCAACGATCTCGGTTATTTCCTGTGTGATCGACGCCTGCCGCGCCCGGTTATAGCGCAGGCTCAGAGAAGATATCATCTCGTCGGCGTTTTTGTTAGCGGCCTCCATAGCGGCGCGGCGGGCGCTGACCTCCGAAGCGATGGACTCGCAGAGGGCTCCGTAGATTATACCGCCGATATACTGGGGAACGATGCTGTTGAAAACCGCCTCAGCCGAAGGCTCGTATATTATCAGGCCGGACTTTTCGCTGTGTTCGCCCTCGGAGCCGATGGGCAGCACTTCCATAGACGCGGGAACCTGAGTCAGTACGTTTACGAAGGAGGTGTAGCTAATGGTCAGGCGTCCAAAGTCGCCGCGTATAAAGGCCTTGGCCAGTTCCTCGCCCATGGCGGAGCAGTTGCCTATGGAAACATCCTCCGCCACCGCGTACTCGTCGGTGAGTATTTCAAAGCCCCGGCGGCGGTATAGCTCCACAGCCTTACGGCCGATAGGGAGGATCAGATCCCCCTCTACCGCTCCCGCCGATCTGAACAGGTTACTGTTGTATCCGCCCGCGAGGCCCCTGTCTCCGGCAATGACTATACGGCAGGTGCGAACGTCCCCGTCCGCCTGACGGGTGAAGGGGGAGGTGAAATCCTTGTTGCTGTGGCGGATGTCCACCAAAGTCTGGCGCAGCACGCTGAAAAAGGGGCGGCTATGCTCTATCCTCTCCCGGGCGTGGCGAAGCTTGCCCGTGGCCACCAGCTCCATGGCCTTGGTGATCTGGCGGGTGCTTTCCACGCTTTTTATCCGGCTTTTTATGGCCTTCATTGATTCTGCCATAGTTTTTACCTCCCTTTAAGGAAGCTTTCTTTACATTCTGTAATGGCCGCCTTCATCATTTCCTCAGTTTCGGGGCTGAGCGCTCCGGTGGAGGCTATATTTTTGTAAATATCGGGATATGTGGCTTGGGCGTACTTGAACAGCTCCGCCTCGAAGCCGCGAACGTCCTCGACGGCGATATCCGCCAGATAGCCGTTGGTCACGGCGTAAATTATCAGCACCTGATTCTCCACAGAGACGGGATCGTTGCGGTCCTGCTTGAGAACCTCCACTATTCTCGCGCCCTGGTCGAGTCTGGCCTTAGTGTCGGCGTCCAAATCGGAGCCGAACTGAGCGAAGGACTGAAGCTCACGGTACTGGGCGTAGGCCAGTTTAAGAGTACCGGCCACCTTTTTCATAGCCTTGAGCTGGGCGTTGCCGCCCACGCGGCTCACGCTGATACCGGGGTTCACGGCGGGCATTACGCCGCTGTGAAAAAGTTCTGTCTCAAGGAAGATCTGACCGTCGGTAATGGATATAACATTGGTCGGGATATAAGCCGAAACGTCGCCAGCCTGAGTTTCGATTATGGGCAGGGCCGTAAGGCTGCCGCCGCCGTACTCAGGGGCCAAACGGGCGGCTCTTTCCAGCAGTCTGGAATGGAGGTAGAAAACGTCGCCGGGATACGCCTCGCGTCCCGGGGGACGGCGGATCAGCAGCGAGAGGGCGCGGTAGGCCACGGCGTGCTTGCTGAGATCGTCATAGACGATCAGCACGTCCTTGCCCTTGTACATGAAGTACTCGCCCATGGCGCAGCCAGCGTATGGAGCGATGTACTGCATGGGGCTGAGTTCGCTGGCGGTGGCGCTGACCACAATGGTGTAGTCCATGGCCCCGGCCTTGGTGAGGGTGTCTACCAACTGGGCCACGGTGGAATTTTTCTGTCCAATAGCCACATAGATGCAGATGACGTCCTTGCCCTTCTGGTTGATTATAGTGTCGATGCCGATGGTGGTCTTGCCGGTCTGGCGGTCGCCGATAATAAGCTCACGCTGGCCCCGTCCAATGGGTATCATGGAGTCGATGGCCTTGATACCGGTCTGCAGGGGAACGCTGACGCTCTTACGTTCAATTATGCCGGGAGCGGGGCTTTCGATGGGCCGGCGCTCGGCAGTTTCAATGGGGCCTCGGCCGTCCACGGGCGCGCCAAGGGAATTGACCACCCGTCCAATGAGGGCCTCGCCCACGGGTACGCTGACGACCTGACCCGTCCTGCGGACAATATCGCCCTCGCGAATATCGCTGTCGTCGCCCAGGATAACAAGGCTGACAAAGGTTTCTTCAAGGTTCAGGGCCATGGCCATTTCGCCGTTCTCAAACTCCACCAGTTCGTTGCTCATGCAGTTTTCCAGGCCGTGGGCCTTGGCGATGCCGTCGCCCACCTCTATAACATAGCCCGTCTCGGTCTGACGGACGGTGTTGGTGTAATTTTTTATTCTGTCCTTTATGATTTTGCTTATTTCATCGGGCTTGATGTCCAAGTCAGTCACCTACCTAACAATTTCTTTTTTGATTTCATCAAGTCTGCTCCGGAGTCCGCCGTCGATCTGAAGCCCCTCGGTTCTGATGACTACCCCGCCCAAAATGGAGGGGTCAACTTTATTGGTCAGAGCTATTTCGCCGCCCAGCAGCTTTTTAAGCTTGAGGACGAGCTTTTCCTCATTTTCCGGAGAAAGGGGAACGGCAGAGATGGCCGTCACCTCGGATATGCCCTTATCCTTGTTATACGCGGCCCGGTACTGCTTCGCCATGTAACCCACGGCGGAAGCCCGGCGGCTCTCGGTCAAGAGCTTGAGAGTGTTTATAAGGTATGGGTGGCAGCCCTCAAATATCCGGTCGATGAGAGCCATTTTTTCTCCGGCGCCGACCTGGGGCGCGTCAAGCTCGGCAAAGAGGGCGGTATTTTCGCCAAAGCCCTCTCCGATGGCGTTAAGCTGCTCCAGTATCTCATTTTCAACGCCGTTCTCCTTAGCCAGAGAATAAAGGGAGTTGCCGTAAATTCGTCCCGTGTCCCTCATCACTCTACCTCGCTGTCGATGACGCCAGCCACAATGCGGTCATGCTCCGCCGGGCTGAGTTCCTTTTCTATAACCTTCTGCGCGATGGACACGGCCATATCGGCGACCTGGTCCTGGATCTGGGACAGGGCGTTTTTGCGCTCCTGCTCTATGCGGGCCTCGGCCTTGGTCATGGCCGCGGCGGCCTTTTCCTCGGCGTCGCGGATAATCTCGTCGCTCCGTTCCTGAGCGTTCTTGGTAGCGGTCTGCATTATGCGTCCGGCCTCGTTTTTAGCGTCGGCAAGCTTTTCGGTGTATTCCGCCTCCAGGGCCTGGGCATTCTTTTGAGCGTTCTCCGCCGCGTTATACATTTCGCCGACCTCGTCCTCCCGCTGTTTAAGTATTTTTTGCACGGGCTTGAACAGGAAGTGGCGCACCAGCAGGAAAAGTATGAGCAGGTTGCACCAGGTGAAGATGAGTTCCCAGACGTCGGGCGGAATGTTAACAAAATCCATATAATTGTCCATAAATATCCTCCCCTGACTTAAAATTAAGTTAGAAAGAGATTACAGGGCGCTGGCGAAGGGGTGCATGAAAAGCAGCAGCAGAGCGATTATCAGGGAGTAGATACCGGTGGACTCGGCAACGGCGCAGCCCAGCAGCATGGTGGTAGTGACGTCGCCCTTGGCCTCGGGCTGACGGCCAACGGCCTCGGCGGCCTTACCGGCGGCAAAGCCCTGACCTACGCCGGGTCCGATACCCGCGATCATGGCAAGTCCCGCTCCAACGGCCTCGGCGGCCAATACGATAGCTCTTGTAAGTTCCATAATTATTACCTCCAAAATGTTTTTTAAATTTTATATAAAATAAATTATATGCTCTTTATATACGGCTTTGCGCTTAATCCTGGGCGTTGCTCACGAACACCATGGTCAGCATACAGAAGATGTACGCCTGCAAGCAACTGGTAAACAGGTCGAAGTATATCGACAGCAGGGCGGGCAGGCCCACCTGGAAGATGGGAATATCGCCCAGCACGGGTATCCAGCCCAGAACGGCGCTGCTCAAAGCGGCAAGGGCGCCATAGATGAGCGAGGTTATTACCAGTCCCGCGGCAATATTGCCAAAGTGACGGAAGGACATGGAAATGGGAGTGGCCAGCTCACTGATGATGTTCATCGGAGTCATTACCACCACCGGCTCGGTAAAGCCCTTGAGCCAGCCGCCGAAGCCGTGGTGCTTTATCTTTGTGGCCTGTATCATCACAAAGGTCACCAAAGCCCAGCCCAAGGTGACGTTCAAGTCCGCCGTAGGGGGCCTAAGTCCCGTCAAGCTGCTCAGGGAAGAAAAGGCCGAAAGCAGCAGAAGCGTCCCTATATACGGAGCCCAGTGGGCGTTGCGCTTGCCCATTACGCCGGTCACCATGTTGGTTATCATCAGCACGGCCTTCTCCGCCACAAGCTGACGCTTTGAAGGATTTCTCACCTTGAGGTTACGTCCCAGGAAAAAGCAGGCAAGGGTGATGACCGCCATTATTATCCACATATTTACGATCGTCTCGCTCACCTTTATCCCGCCGAGAACCGGGATCTCAAACATTATTTTCGGGCCGTGAACTTCTATATTCATTTGTCACCGCCTCCTTGTTTTTTGTTGTTTTTCAAATTTATCGCCATAACAGCCAGCCTGGGGAACAGCAGGGGGATCAGGGCCGCCCAGATGTTGAAGATCCCGGGGAGCTTTATCACGGCGAAAACATAGACCGCTATCACCGCCAGCCTCAGCATATAGCCGCCGCCCATAGACGCCTGGGCGCCCTTTTCTCCCTTGGCAACGGACTTTTCAATGCTGAAAGCCAGCATTACCATGCTGAGCGCCCCCACGGCGCAGCCCGCCGCCGCCCCCGCCAAGCAGCGGAGGAAGGAAAAGCTGAGCGTTCCGGACAAAACGGCGCAAACGCCGACCTCAAGCACTCCGAATGCAAGGATAAAGCCGATGATCTCCTTAAGTTGTTTTTTCATTTCGGGACTCATCCTCGTCCTCCTTTTTGCTCAGCTCGCTCATTTGCCTAATCATTTTAATCATACTCATAAATCCGCTTCCTATACCCAGAATTATGCCGATGAGAACCACATAGTCCCCCAAGCCGAAGCGATTCTTCAGCCATATCGCGGCAAAAATACACAGCAGCATCGGAGCTATTGTACTTATGCCGAACTGTGAAATCATTGTTAGGGCAGAGAAAACGGATTTTTTCATGCTATTCACCTTTTATGGCCGCCTGGATACACGATGGCCACTATATAAATAATATTATAGGTGTTTTATTCAAAACTTACAATATACAAATTTACCAAAAAATTATACCCTTCGGAACGTTTTCTTTCATACCTTCAAGTTAAGTATCGGAGCTGTAAAAAACTCACTATGTAACTTGGAGGCACGGGGGCTGTCCAAAAAAATCGTGCAGAACAAACGAAAATCAGCTCGCGCAGGCGAAGCCGAGCAAGCCCTCCCGACGGCGTACATAGGTACGCCGAGCGGTGATTTTCGTTCGTAGTTCAAGGGCATAAAATGAGAAAATTTGCTCGTAAGGGCGAATTTTCTACATTAATGCATTATTTTATTCGACTGATTACATAATGCTATAATTTACCTTAAATTAAGGCTTTTAGCCCTTGAACGGTCTGCGCCATTTTTTTACAGCCCCCTATATTTCAGGTCGTTTTGATCATTTTTACAGCCATTGCTCCGGCATTTCCTCCCTCAAGCCGAAGTGGTAGAGGATGGCGTCGGCTATGCGGCGGCTGGCGTTGCCGTCGCCATACGGGTTTACGGCGCGGCTCATTCTGGCGTACTCCGCGTCGTCCGTCAGGAGCTGGCGGGCCAAAGAATAGATTACCTCCTCTTGGACGCCGGCTATCTTTACGGTACCGGCCTCCGCCGCCTCGGGCCGCTCAGTCTCGCCTCGAAGGACAAGAACGGGCTTGCCAAGGGCGGGGGCTTCCTCCTGTAGTCCGCCGCTGTCGGTCATGACCATATAGCAGCGGCTCATGGCGTTGTGAAGCACATCGACGTCCAAAGGCTCCGTCAAATGCACCCTCGGCATACCGCCAAGAACCTGAGCGGCGGTATCCCGAACCACGGGGTTCAAATGCACGGGATATACCAGCTCCACGTCCGGAAATTCCCGAACTATCCTGGCCGCCGCCCGGCAGATGTTAAAGAGGTGTTCCCCCAGGTTTTCTCTGCGGTGGGCAGTCATAAGGATGACCCGCTTATTCCAATCTATGCCCTCAAGGGGCGTTCCCTCAAAGGAAAAGTCCTTTTTTATAGTGGTGCGGAAAGCGTCGATGACCGTGTTGCCGGTGACGAATATCTGCTCCGGGGCTATCCCCTCCCTGAGAAGATTGGCCCGGTTGTTGACAGTGGGCGAAAAGTGCAGGTCGGCAATGGCGCCGGTGAGCTTGCGGTTCATTTCCTCCGGGAAGGGGA
>CANQKL010000078.1 GCA_947624455.1 uncultured Clostridia bacterium | reverse complement strand
CCGAGGGGCGAGGATTTTTTGTGCCAGACAAGGAAGAGACCGCAGGCAATACTGTATGTATTGTCAAGGTCGATGACACAGTATGGCGCAAAAAAGACCGCCGCGAATTGATGATTTTATTAGGGATTAGTATTATGCTCTCTTTTCCAGTCTTTTATCTGCTCCAGCCTTGCCTTGAATTTTACCTCTAATCCCTGATCCGTGGGGCGGTAATATTCTCTGTCCACGAGGGAGTCCGGCAGGCACTGCATATTTGTCAGCTTGTCCTTGAAGTCGTGGGCATACTGGTAGCCTTTGCCATACTCCAGTTCCTTCATGAGATTAGTGGGAGCGTTGCGTATCACAAGGGGTACAGGCTCGGCTATCTGTTCGAGCGCGTCCTTACGCGCCAGATTGTACCCGGCGTACAGGGCGTTGGATTTGGGGGCAAGGGACAGGTAGACCACAGCTTGAGCCAGATGGACGGTACACTCCGGCATACCTATGAAATGACAGGCTTGATAAGCCGCCACCGCCAGCTCAAGGGCTTTGGGATCGGCCAGACCCACATCCTCGCTGGCAAAGCGCGTCACCCGGCGGGCCACGTACAGCGGATCCTCTCCAGCCTCCAACATTCGGGCCAGCCAGTACAGGGCGGCATCCGGGTCGGAATTACGCATTGACTTGTGGAGGGCGGAGATGAGGTTATAATGCTCCTCTCCGTTTTTGTCGTAGAGCAGGGACTTTTTCGAGGTACACTGTTCGAGAGTACCGGCTGTGACCGTTATTTTCCCCTCCTCGGCCTCGCCGTTCAGGACTACCATTTCAAGCGTTGACAGGGCGGCCCTGGCGTCGCCGTTTGCAAAGACGGCTATCTGCTCCAGCATTTCCCGGGAAATATCGACCTTTATATCGCCGAAGCCTCTGGGGTCGGTGAGGGCGCGGCTCAGCAGCTCTGCGAGTTCCTGAGTTTTTAGCGGCTGAAGCACAAAGACCTTGCATCTTGACAGCAGTGCGCCGTTTACCTCGAAGGAGGGATTTTCAGTGGTGGCGCCGATCAGGATGATGCTCCCTTTTTCCACGAAGGGGAGAAAGGCGTCCTGCTGCGCCTTGTTAAACCGGTGGATCTCGTCCACGAAAACGATGGTCTTTTCCCCGTATAGCCGGTTGCTCTCAGCCTTTTGCATCACGGCCCTGATCTCTTTTATTCCGCTGGTAACTGCCGAAAAATCAATAAAGGCGGCCTTTGTACGCCCAGCTATGATACGGGCAAGGGTGGTCTTGCCCACTCCTGGCGGCCCCCAGAATATCATGGAGGATATGCTGTCTCCCTCGATAAGCCGGCGCAGCACCTTGCCCTCGCCCAAAAGATGGGTCTGCCCCACGAACTCATCAAGAGTCCGCGGCCTGAGCCTTGCCGCCAGCGGCTGGGAGTCCTTTTGTTCAAAAAATGTGGACTGTTCCATAAGCGTTGACCACCTTCGCTATAAATTCCATATTTAAATTATAATACAAACTGTAATTTTTGTCAATAAATTTAAGGCAATACCTCACGGTCTCTGTGGGGAATACCCCATGCACGATGGGGAAAGCTCGAAAGGGAACTCCCTTTCGATAAAAAACATAAAATCTCGGGGCGTGTACCCGAGATTTTATACTATAATCGGGGTAGAAATATCATTTTTATTACAATAAAAATGATATTTCGTAAGCGAAAGCGCCCGCCAGCGTGACGCTGGACCCAAAGCTCTAAATGTTAATCTATTAGCTTATACAGCTTCGCAGAATAACATAAGTCTGTGGATGAAACGGCACGTTTCCGGAAGGGGCAGTCGCTGGGGAAACCGTTTGGGTTGCCCCAGCGAGAGCGCTGACACTTGTCAGCGCTCTAAGGGTATTGCCTTAGAGCGTATGGCATTAAATAGCCGAAAACAAATTGCTGTGCGCGTAGGAACCGCTTTTCCCTATTCTGAGTCCAGTATCTCGTCCACGCACAAATCCGCCAGCTCCCGCGCATACTCCTCGCAGTAGCCCTGACTGATAACGCTGATGGTCGAGGCGTTCTCCGAGGGAAGTATCAGAACCCAGCCTCGGTCAAAGCTGAGCTTTATGCCGTCGGTGAGGTCGGGCTTTTGATCCTTGTGCAGGCGGCAAAGGCGTTCCATAGCCTCCGCCGTTTTTTCACAGTCCACGCCTGTGTGGATCATGTGCGTTTCCGGCAGCCGCCCCAGCAGCTCGGAAAGCGAGGCGTTTTCACTTTTCATAAAGTCCATGAGCTTTATCAAAGCCCCCACGGCGTCAAAGCCGTAAATAAACTGATCCTGGAGCATTGGATCGGAGGATTTGGTCAGCTCGCTCATCAATTCAGGCGGGGAATTCCGAGTCCTCACAACGGTGGCTCCGTACCGAGCCGCCAGCTCCTCTACTCCCGAAGGGGCGGAGACTGGAACATATATACGGGCGTTTTTGTGGGTTTGCATGACTATCATGGCTGTCAGCAGGGTGTAGCGATCCCGATCCACTATGCGGCCCGTGCCGTCGATGAGCGTGAGTTCCTGACAGGAGGGTTCGATGACAGCCCCCAGATCGGCGGCCTCCAACGGCACTTTTTCAGCCAGCTCTCGCGCGTCGGCTCCGCTGAGGGACTCCACATGGCAGCACAGATCGTTGCCGGCGCTTTTCAGCAGCCTTTCGGCCCAGGGCGAGCCTCCGCCTATAAGGAGCTTGTAGCCCAGACTTTGCTTCTTTGTGGAGTTTATCAAATTCTTTAGATAGAACAATTTGTACTCGAAAAGATATTCAGCCTCGTGGATACTGTCGCCGCCGCTGCGGGAAAAGTCCTCCCGCTCAAAGCTGCCTTTCAGGGAGGAAATGAAATCAGCCGCCGGATCGGCTCCCCCCGGGCCGATAAGACGGATCTCTCCATAGTCGGCGCCGCCCCTGCTGTAAACGTTGATGGCCGCGCCAGCGCAGAGCCGGTGAAAGCGCACTCCGCTGCGAGTCACGGGCAAAGGCTGTTCTCCAAAGTCAAAGAGCCTTGCTCCTGTGGAGAGAACGCCGCCTATAAAGGCGGATTTTAACATCGCCGCCGCGGGACTGCCGCTGTCGGAAGCCGCCAGGCGGTCGCAGCCCGCCAGCGTACCCATGGCCGCGCCGAGACGGGTCATAGTTTCGGGCGTGATTTCCACTCCCAGTTCGCCGAACAGACCGAAGCGGTTCCATATCCGCCCGCCGCCGCAGCTGCCCCAGATAAGATTGGTTCGCTGTACCCGGTCGGCGGGAAGCTCTTTTTGGGGCCAGATGCGGACGTTGGGCTTTACCGCGCAGTTTTCTCCCACTATGCTGCTTCGGCCTATGACCGCCTGTTCATAAACTGCGCTGCCGCGGCCAAGGACGGCGCCCTCGTCTATTACGGCTCCGCGCAGCTGGGCGTTTTCCTCGATTCGGCAGTTGTCCAGCACGACCGCCCGTTTTACTCCGGCTCCGCAGCGAACGCTGACCCGCCGCCCCAGAACGCTGTAGGGTTCGATGCGGGCTCCCCGGCGCACACGGGTTCCCGCTCCGATGTATACTGGGGGACGGATCACCGCCCCCTGTTCGATCACGGCGTCGCCCTCAAGATAAATCCTTTCGCCGCCGTCCTCCGGCAGGGGAAAGCGCACCTTGCCGTCAAGGATGTCCTCATGGACGCGGCGGTAAGCGTTTAAGTCGCTGATCTCACGCCAGTACCCCTTGAGTTCAAGGCCGTAGATACCTTTCTTGTCATCCAGCAGGGCCGGAAATACGTCCCGGATAAGATCGGAGGGGACGCCGTCCGGAATGTAGGACAGAAGCTCAGGGGACAGCGCGTACATTCCGGCGCAGACCCATGAGGAGGCGGTCAGTCCCCAGTCCGGGTTTTCGGTCATTCGAGTCACCCTGCCGTCCTCGGCCAGCGACGCGGTTCCGTAGTCGGGGCTAAGGCCGGAGCGAGTTGCCGCCAGCGAAGCCAACGCCCCCCTGCTGTCGTGAAAGCGCATAAGCTCCGTGGGATCCATATCCGTAAGGGCGCTGCCGCTCATTACAAGCAGGCTGTCGTCCCCGATAAAGGCCTCCGCGTTTTTTACCGCTCCCGCTGTACCCAGCGGGGAGTCCTCGTTGAAATATGTCAGCCTCACTCCAAGGCGGCCTCCGTCGCCAAAATATTCCCTTATACTGGCGGGCATATAGCTCAGAGTCAGGCCAATGTCGGTAATGCCCGCCTCTTTAAGCAGCTCTATCGAACGCTCCAGTACCGGACGGCCCATGACCCTCAGCATAGGCTTTGGCCGGTCGCAGGTCAGCGGTCGGAGCCTTGTACCCTCGCCGCCCGCAAGAATTAACCCCTTCAATTTTACCATCCCCCAAAAACAGTTTTTCTTAGTCTTAGCAGGCGGTAAAAAAATATTCTATCAATTGTCTAAAAAATTCTACGAAATTTTATAAAAACCTATTGACAATCATATGACCATGTGATATAATCAACTCATAACATGAAAGGGTGATTTGATGTATGTGCTTCCGGGAACAAATATTGAGGTGAGGGAACTCACCTATGCCGCCGCCAGGGAACTGCTCGACTCCATTTTCCTCACCGGCGGGCTTGTACTCAGCCAGGTGTCCGGTATCACCGAGTGCGCCCCTCATGTGATCCAGAATTGGGTAAAACGGGGGTTCGTGTCTCCGCCTGTGAACAAAAAATACAGCAAGCGTCAGTTCTGCCGCATAGTTTTCATAAGCTTTTTGAAGGAGGTAATGCAGATCGACCGGGTCATGGCGCTCATGGGCTATATCAACGGTCATCTGGACGACGAGAGCGACGATTTGGTGGACGATTTCACGCTGTACTGCTATTTTATCGAGACGATCGGCCGGCTTCGGGACTTCGGGGAGGAATCCGTTGACGCCGCGGTGGAGCTGGCCGTGGCCGACTGGGGCGAAGGCTTTATAAGGGGCCGGTTGAGGGAAACTCTGCGGGCAATGGCGACTGCCTACGGGGCAACGGTGTTAAAGTCACGAACCATGCTCATAACGAATCAGCTTAGCTTGTAGGAGGGATACATATGTTTATAATGGATTGGTGGAACGCAATGACCGCCGCTCAACACGGCTTTATGTTTGTAGCGGTACCGGCGACGCTGGCGCTCGTTATCCAGTCTGTGATGCTTCTCGTGGGACTTGGAGGCGGCGGCGCCGACCTGGACGGGGACGGGATCCCCGACGGCTTCGACGCTCCCGACGGCGTTGATCTGGACGGAGACGGAATTCCTGACGCCCATGACAGCCTTGACGGCGACCTGCGGGTATTTACGGTTCGGGGCTTTGTGGCCTTTTTCGCGGTGTTTGGCTGGACTGGCTCGGCCATGCTGGCGGGACATATGCCGCTGTGGTTCTCGATAGTGGGCGCATTTTTTGCCGGAGCCGCGGCAATGATACTCATAGCCCTGCTTATGCGGTCCATGCTTAAGCTCCAGCAGTCGGGAAATATGGATCCTAAGAACGCCGTTGGTAAATCCGGCACAGTATATGTCACCGTACCCGCAAACAGGGGCGGCAGCGGCAAGGTAAATCTCGTATTTCAGGAGCGGTTTTCCGAATTGGACGCCGTCACCGACGGGGAGGAGATACCCACCGGTCGGGAGGTCACCGTGGTGGGGGTCACCACCTTGGGTACGCTGGTGGTGAGGGAGAAGTGAGGAGGTAAACCCGTGAAATTGTTCATATTTTTCTGCGACCTGCTGATGCCGCTGGCTATGGCGGTGGGCGGCCTGTTGATGCTGAAGCGTCCGCCGAAAAAAGTCAACGGCTGCTACGGATACCGCACGCCCCGCTCAGTGAAAAGCCCAGAGGCCTGGAATTTTGCTAATAAATACTGCGGAAAGCTGTGGTTTTACATCGGTCTGGCGCTGCTGCCCCTCTCGGCTTTGGCGCATCTGCCCTTTGTGAACTGCGAAAACGGCGTTTTCGGTTGGCTGTCCTGCGTGCTTGTGGTGATACAGGGCATATTCATGGTGGGCGTGATATACCCGGTGGAGCGGGAACTGAAAAAGAAATTTGATTAAGTATGGAATAAAATTTTCAAATAAAAATTTAGGAGGAAAAATTTATGGAATTGTTGATTCTCATTTGTGTGATCGTGGTGCTGGCCCTGTCCACAGTGGCCCTCATCGTCAGCCGGTATCGGAAGTGTCCCTCCGACAAGGTCATGGTCATTTACGGTAAGGTTGGCACCAACAGCGACGGCTCCAGCCGCAGCGCCAAGTGCATCCACGGCGGCGCGGCTTTCATCTGGCCGGTTATCCAGGATTACGCCTATTTGGACCTGACGCCCATTTCCATCAGCGTCGATCTGAAAAACGCCCTTTCCCGCCAGAATATCCGTATAGACGTACCTAGCCGCTTCACCGTGGGCATCTCCACCGAGCCGGGCATCATGCAGAACGCCGCCGAGCGTCTGCTGGGCTTGAAGCTCAATGAGATTCAGGAACTGGCGAGAGACATAATTTTCGGTCAGCTTCGTCTCATCATCGCCACAATGGACATCGAGGAAATAAATACTGACCGCGACAAGTTCCTGCTGGCGGTGAGCCGTAACGTTGAGAGCGAGCTTAAAAAGATAGGTCTAAGGCTCATCAATGTGAACGTCACAGATATTTCCGATGAGAGCGGCTATATCTCCGCCCTGGGTAAGGAAGCCGCCGCCAAGGCCATCAACGACGCCAAGCGGTCGGTGGCCGAAAAGGAGCGCGACGGCTCCATCGGTCAGGCCAACGCCCAGCGTGACCAGCGTATTCAGGTGTCCGAGGCCAACAGCCTTGCCATCACCGGCGAAAACGAGGCCCAGATCACCATTGCCAAGTCCAACGCCGTGCGCCGTGAGCAGGAGGCCGAGGCCCTTCGCCGGGCCACTGCGGCCGAGAAGATCCAGGAGGCCAAGGCTCTCGAGGACGCATACGGCGCCGAAAAGGAGGCCGAAATGGCCCGCGCTGCCCGCGAACAGGCCACTCTTGAGGCCGACGTGCTGGTAAAGGCCGAAATAGACAAACGCCAGCGTGAGATCGCCGCCGCGGCCGAAGCCGAACAGGCCCGCATAAAGGCCAAGGGCGAGGCCGACGCCATCTACGCCAAGATGGAGGCGGAGGCTCGAGGTATGCAGGAGATTCTCACCAAGCAGGCCGAGGGCTTTGAGAAAATAGTTTCCGCCGCCGG